>DRJN01000245.1 GCA_011052165.1 Gammaproteobacteria bacterium | reverse complement strand
TGGACAAGCTGGTGGAAACCATGGGCGCTGAGCCGATAGAGAACTACGACAAAAAAGCATCCTGCTGTGGCGGTGCGCTGATATTCTCTGAACCGGAAAAGAGTCAGGCGCTGATCAAGGATATTATCGAGTCTGCCTATGATGGTGGTGCAGAAATGATCGTCACCCCCTGTCCGGTCTGCCAGATGAATGTGGAAGTCTATCAGGATCAGATCAACGCGAGATACAAAACCAAGTTCAATATGCCGGTGGTGTATTACAGCCAACTGATGAGCGTAGCCTATGGCAAGAATGTGCAGGACTCCGGTCTCAATGGTCAGGTCATCCGCGCCAAAAAGCTGGAAGACATTGCCGGTAAATAAGGGTGCACAGGCTGTTTAAAAAAAGCCTTCCCTGTTCGCAGGGCGGGCTTTTTTATGGGTTAAATAAAAGGTCTAAATAAGATTTCTGGATCCCTGTCCTATCAAAACCGTTCGCCCTGAACCCTTCGGCTTCACTCAGGAGAGCCTTGTCGAAGGGTGAATTAAATCTCTTAGTACCTTAGAAATGATTTTCTGTGCATTTTGCAGAAAATCATTTCGTGAAGGTACTTATCTTGTGGTTTATCCAGGTTAGGCTATCATTCCCCGCTGCTTGCAGCGAAAAACAGTAGGATGGATAGAGCGAAGCGCGAAGCCCAGGGAAAACCCATCAGCATGCTACCGCTTAATACCCCGCCAGTTTTCTGCGGGGTTGTTGAGCTAGTATTCTTGCCCGGGAACAGGCTCAGGAAGTAATGAAGGCAAATCGTTGTCGATTTTTTCTTCCTGTATGAGCTGGTGGTAGAGCTTGCTGCTCTTACGCGCAAAAACAGGTGCGCTCCAGAGCTGTATGTAGCGACTGGCCTGATGGCGAAGAACGTTTTGCAGGCGGTTATCATATAAAAGCTTAATTACTTTTCCACCGAAATCATCAACATCCTCATTGGCAATGAGACAGCCACCTTCCTGATCGTCCAGCACATCAATCGTTCCCATTACCGCTGTGGAGATAACGGGTAAGCCGCAGGCCAGGGCTTCAAGCAATACCAGCCCCTGGGTTTCGGTGCGTGACGAGAAGACAAAGGCCTGGCCCGCCCTGTAACAGTCCAGCAGCTCCTGTTCACGCGACATATAACCGACAAACATCACATTGTCCGCCAGCGCTAATTTATGCGTATATTTTTGCAGGGTTTTTCGCGCCGGGCCTTCGCCGGCGATAATCAGCAGTACATCCGGAATTTGCCGTTTTACCACAATGAGCATATCAAGCAGAAAATGGATATTCTTTTCCAGTGCGACTCGACCTATAAAGACTAATAGAGGTCGGTTTGCGGCAATCCCGTGGGTTTTGCGAAAGCGTGAACCATCCCCCCCCTCAAATTCACTGATTCGCAGCCCGGTGGGTATAATGCTGATCTCCGTACTTACACCATAGTCGCTGAGCACGTTCTTCATAGCCGTTGACGGTACAATTACCGCATCAAGTTGGTTGCACTGACGGACGGAGAATCGCTGTGACAGGCTGCGAAGAATGCGTTTGGGAACAAGCGGAATATAATGGTGAAAATATTCTTCAAAAAAAGTGTGATAGGTTTCAACACAGGGGACGTTCAGAATACCAGACAGTTTTACTCCAAAACGGTGAGCCACGAATGGCGTCTGTATATGAATAATGTCAATTCCACACGGCTGCAATATATCAAGCAGTCCCTGGAAATGACTGGATTTTATCAGGCGGTCTTCCGGATCAAAAAGTACATGCCGTGCAGGAAGCCGAATGATGGCGTGTTCGACGTCATAGTCGATCTGCATTTTATCCGTATAGTCGGGACAAACCAGCGTGACTTTGTTTCCCAGCTTCTGGTGTTCACCAATAAAGATTTTTATGGAAGTGGATACGCCATTTACTCTTGGGAAGTAAACATCGCTTATCATGAGAATGTGCAAAAATAATACCTCATAAAATGATCATGGTTCCCACCAGAGAGAGCAGGTAGCCAATAGCCGCACCCGCCAGAACATCGGTTGGGTAATGCAATCCCAGGGCTACGCGGGAGAGCGCGATGAGCAAACTGGCAGGTATCAGAAACCAGGCAAGCTGGGGATAATACTGGATGCAGATCAGACTGAATGAAACTGCATGCAGCGTGTGGCCCGAGGGAAAACTGTATTTATCGAGCGGCGCCGTCCCGAGCTTGATGTCTTTTAATACAGAGTAGGGGCGCGGACGTTCCGTGTGCCTCTTTATAATCTTGTAAACAATAAGACCCAGTATTCCGGTTATCGCCATGCGCAGTGATACCGCAATAGCATCATAGCCATAGACAAGAGGCAGCACCAAGGTCAGGGCATACCATAAAATCCCATCCCCAAGACGACTGATGGCGCTGAAAAATATTTTCAACCATTTTCTGCGGCAGACCCGGTTGACCCGCGTGCAGATGCTGGATTCAAATTCTATGGCTCGTTGCAATAACAGACTGTCGCGGACACTATTCATAAGCCACCTCCACTATATGAAGTATTGACAGCCGGTGTGACAGTACTGTTTAAATTAAATGAAAAATTTGTGACAGTCTAACGGGCAAAATAAGCTGAAAATGTTTAAATAGCCGCCGTTAGAATACTTTCGAAGAGGGTGACATGTTCCGGCCAGTCGATGCTTTCAGCCCGTTGACGTGCGCAGAGTCGAATTTTATCCTGCTCTTCTTTCGCTGCTAGCAGCCTGACGCCAGCCTCGATGTAGGCGCGGCTGTCGCCAATCGGCGTAGCATAGCCATTGATGCCGTTGCTGATATGCATGTTGGCGGCTGCATAATCATAGGCCAGAACCACCAGGCCGCTGGCCATGGCCTCAAGAGTGACATTACCAAAGGTTTCCGTCTCACTGGGAAACAGAAAGATATCTGCCGAGGCATAGTAACGGGCCAGTGTCTTACCTCGGTGAATACCGCAGAAAATGATATCCGGATTTTTCCGGCGCAGCTCGCTATACAGGGGGCCGTCACCAATAATGATAAATTTCAGACTGCCGTTTTGGCTTAGCATTTCACGATAGGTTTGGATGGCCAGGCTGATATTCTTTTCATGCGCCAGACGGCCGACATAGAGCAGGGCGGTTCCCGTATCATCAACGCCCCAGTCTCGCCTTATCCTGTTGCAGCGTCTCTCCGGGCTGAATAGGGTGCAGTCCACTCCACGGCTGAAGATACGTACGGCATGGATACCCATGGCTTGCAGTTCTTTTGCCAGATTCCGGTTCGGCACCAGCGTCAGCGCCGTGCGGTTGTGAAAGTTTCTCAGATAATTGACGATGAGCGATTTGAACAGACCCAGGCGGTAATGTGCGGTATAGGTGTGGAAATTGGTATGAAAACCGCTAATAACCGGTATTTTCAGGGTTTCTGCCGCCGCAATGGCTCGGTGTCCCAGAGGACCTTCGGTCGCGACATAGATGACCTCGGGTCTGTCATCTTTCCAGATCCGGAGTAGACGCCATTTTGATATGAAGCCCATCCGCAAGCCGGGATAGCCCGGAATTCCCAGGCTTATTACCAGCCTCTCCTCAGGGCTGTGACAGCATCCTGGACGATCATATTTGTCCTGTTTGGGACGGATAAGGCTGACGCGATGTTTTTTTTCCAGCAACCCTGTTACCAGTCGCGTCAGGGTCATGGCGACCCCGTTAACTTCAGGTGAATAGGTTTCAGTAATAATACAGATGTGCAATCGACTGATCCGGCTGTAATGGATATTGGCCGCATAGTGAGGTGATTGGATGAAAGATAAATGACGATTTCATGACGGTCTGGTGACAATTGTCATGCCGGGACATGAATCGGGTAAGTTTTTATTGTGAACAAAGCTTAGCTTTAACCCTAAATAGGCGTTTCAAATACCAGATTACGGGTGAATCTCCACGTTCGTGGTAAGCCCTTCGACAAGGCTCTCCTGAGCGAAGCCGAAGGACTCAGGATGAACGGTCATTCCTAAAGTGGACGGGTATTTGGAAGGGTTGTTTAGTCTTCGATATATTTCTCAAAAGGTTCCTGATCTTTTGCTCGCGAGTAGGCGGCTTCGGCTTCCTGCCTGGCTTTGAGAATATCCGCACGCGCCTGCATGCGTTCAGCGTAGGCATTTTCCACCAGGGGGATAGTGTTTTCTCCGAACAATACCTGTTTTAACAGACGGTAGCCGAATTTCAGGCGTTCGACGTCGTCCTTGTTAATCAGGGCAAACTCCTCATCGCGGAGTTCATAGACTTTACGGAAGTTTGCGCTGTTGAGAAATTCGCGAAAACGATCAGAGTCATAATTGACTATGAAAAACAACTGGAAGCTGGTGGGGGAAGGCTTACCTACCGAGGGGCCGGAAGATTTCTTTTTCAGGATAAGCTGGTAAAAGCTGCGATTGAGTTCGTCAAACTCTTCGACGCCCTGTTCTTTACGGTACTCAGAAACTGTCAATTCGCGATCTTCATTATGGCCCATGCAGTGATCTTCGAATACATGCGCATAATGTTGTTCATCGTGGTACTCATCTGATCTACGCGAGGACATCAGGGCGATGGGGTAATAGCGACAGGCCGAGGGACGATCGTCGTAAACCGTGCAGCCTTTTTCTTCGTCCATAAACAGGCAGACCGGGTCAACATCAGTGGTGCGCATTTTCACGCCGGGCATGCCGTGCGAATCGAGTTCAAACGGCACGGTATGTTTCTTGAGAAATTCACCGGAGGTCATGCCCAGGCGATTTTTCAGACGAATAATGTCATAGGGCGCCAGGGTAATGTCGGCCTGTTTGCAGCAGGCGTTGAAACATGAAATGCCGGGATAGCAGTTGAAACGAAACTTGGTATCCAGTTCGAGCTGGGTTGGTTGGATCGGACTGTTAAAGGGGATATCTTTAAATCGATTGTCGCTCATATGCTGTACCTTCAGGCGGGAAATAATTTACTTTGGAACCGCACAGTATAACGGAAAACAGGCAGGAAAATGTTCGATCTTTGGATAAAATCGGAAATCAGGAGTTAATTACCAGAAAATTATGGGGGTAATGTTTCGGGGGTGGAGTTAGTATTTCTCCTGTTTATACATGATGGGTTTCACTTCGTTCTACCCATCCTACTCTTTTTTAACCGCTGGTAGGATGGGTAGAACGAAGTGAAACCCATCAATCAGGACGGGAGGCACGTGCCCAACAAAAAACCGGCGTCTCTCGACGCCGGTTTTTTGTTGGGACAGACCGAAGTCTGTCTCTGCGCTATCAACTGTTCTTATTTGAACAATTTGGACTTGTCGACCAGATCTTTGTGCGCACGCTTGAAGCATGTGAACTTCTGGGTCTCCTTGTCATAGATAGAGTTCACGAAACAATGCCAGTTTTCTTCGTCGACAAAGTTCTTGTCAGTACGATAATAAAAACCGGGGTAACGTGATTCCTGGCGGAACTCAATGTGTTTCAAGTGAGCTTCTGCTGTCAGGATGCGGTGATAGTTTTCCCATGCACGAAGTAATTCGTGAAGGTCTTTAGCACGCATCTTCTTAGCATCTTCTTTCAGCATGTCGATTTTTTCGCCCGCTATCTTCATCATTTCTGCGTTAGTCTGATAGTAAGTGGCAATACCCGCTACGTATTCGTCCATAATCTTCTGCAGGCGGAACTGCAGCATTTTAGGCGTAATGTAGTTCGGGTTAACGTCGATGGCGGTGGTATAGTCCTTGTACTCAAGGAAGGTCTTCACTGGCTGGTAGACTGCGGCAACCAGATCTTCTACAGAAGTATCGAGTTCAGGTGTGAGGTCCTTGTTGTCGATGCAGTATTTGACCATCGATTTAGCGGCCATACGACCTTCAGTGTGAGACCCTGAAGAGAACTTGTGACCGGACGCGCCCACGCCGTCGCCAGCAGTGAACAGACCGTTAACCGTGGTCATTCCACGGTAGCCCCAGTTCCAGCCGCTGGGCAGATGCTCAGGAACACCTGCTTCGGTTTCTTCAGTTGGCGCGCCAACGTCAGTAGGACCCGATACCCAGATACCACAACAACCGGAGTGGGAGCCTAGCAGGTAGGGTTCGGTCGGCATCAGTTCGGAGTTTTTCTTTTCCGGTTCGATGTTTTCACCCACCCAGATACCACACTGGCCAACACACATGTCCAGGAAATCTTCCCAGGCTTCCGCTTCGAGATGTTTGACTTCGCGAGGAGACAGGGTTTTGCGCAGGTTAGCCAGGGCCGTCACGGTATCCATATAGATAGGACCGCGGCCTTCCTTCATTTCCTTCAGCATCAGGTGATTACGCAGGCAGGAAGCAGGAACGGCAGCCGCACCATATGGAGGGTAGTCGTTCAGCATTTCCTTGTTGCGGTCCATGTAAACTTCACCGAAGGCGTTTGTCGCCTTGGCTTTGAAAAGCAGGAACCATGCGCCAACCGGACCGTAACCGTCTTTGAAACGAGTCGGTACGAAACGATTTTCCATCAGCGTCAACTCGGCGCCCGCCTCAGCCGCCATGGAATAGGTAGAACCTGCATTCCATACCGGGTACCAGGCGCGGCCTGTACCTTCACCTACTGAGCGAGGACGGAAGATGTTTACACACCCACCGGCAGCCAGCAGGATCGCCTTGGCTTTGATAACAATGACTTTGTTTTCACGAACAGAGAAACCCACGGCACCTGCAATACGGTTTGGGTCGTTCTTGTCGTTAATCAGCTTAACAATGAAAATACGCTCTTCGATGTTTTCCATGCCCAGGGCTTTCTTGGCGGCTTCAGCGACGATCCACTTATAGGATTCGCCGTTGATCATGATCTGCCATTTACCGGAACGTACGGGTTTGCCACCGTCTGCCAAAGACGTCATGCCTTTGGAACCATCGTGACGTTCGCCGTTTTCGTCAGTTTTCCAGATGGGCAGACCCCATTCTTCAAACAGATGTACGGATTCATCCACGTGACGTCCAAGGTCATAGGCCAGATCGTCACGGGTGATGCCCATCAGATCGTTGGAGACCATACGAGCGTAATCAGCTGGATCCTGCTCGGTACCAATGTAGGTGTTGATAGCGGACAGACCCTGTGCAACCGCACCGGAACGATCCATCGCCGCTTTATCCACCAGTTTCACGCTCAGATCGTGACCGTCTTTTTTGGCGGCTTCAAGCCAGCGCATGAGTTCGTAGGCGGCACCACAACATGCCATACCACCCCCGATAAGGAGAATGTCTACACTCTCTTCGACAACCTCAGGATTACCAAATTCTCCTGCCATGTTTATATCCTCTTAAATAATGAATGCTAAAACTTACTTACAAATCAGTTCGCTAGGGTTGCCGGCACGGTAGCCGTTGCAGGTTACGAAGAAACCGGTGTCTTCGATTTTGCTCATATCCGCTTCCGGCTTGCCCGCATAAGGATCGATAGAGCCTTCCGGTGTCGTGCGAATCGGGAATTTGAAACGTTTCATGACGCCGTTGCGGAACTTGATGGTCCACATGATGGAATCGGTACCGCGCAAAGGCTGTACAGAACCACCCAGCGGCACAATGTCAGCATAATGGCGGCATTCGATAGCCTGTTGCGGACAAATTTTGACGCAACTGTAACATTCCCAGCACTGCTCAGGCTCCTGGTTGAAAGCTTTCATGGCATGACCCGTCTCAGAACCGTCTTTATCCAGTTTCATAAGATCGTGCGGACAGATATACATACACGCTGTTTTGTCCTGGCCTTTGCAGCCATCGCACTTTTCAGTACGCACAAATGTAGGCATTGTAGACTCCTTGGTTGAGGTTTTAGTTAACTAAAAGTGCTCCAAACACTCGCCGTTTCCAGGCAGTGCGATGAAGATGGTTTTGATCATACGAAACGGGTCGTCTGGATCTTGTTTGCGACACTTAGTAATAATCGAATAATAATCGAACCTGAGAAAATCCCGAGCCAGAGAGGATCCAGAAACAAAACTAATATCGCTGATCATTCCCGGACACACTCATCCCGGGGCCGATAATTTATCGAGTTTTGCGAACAAAATAAAGGCATTTATCCCTTAAAAACCATAGTATTACATTGAATGGTATAAGTTGATTTTATCTGAGTAAAATACTCGGGAATGGGGCGGGTGTAAGTTGCTCAATTTGTTAGAGATCCCGGCATGTTTTATATTTAGCGCCATCACAAAATATTTAGCGCTTATCGAATATTTCGATAGGCGTGAGTCATTAACTTTAAGGTCGAGTCATTGTGTCGAGTCAGATTCAGCACACGAGTAAGAATATCCCACCATTTCAGATCGGAGTTGCAAGGCTATCATTTCGATGATGTCTATTGTAGATACAGAAACAGGGCGCTGTTGCCACGCACAATATTCAGCAGCAAGGTGCGGCTTGCCAGTGATGACTGTTTCAACTCCTGTAGCGAGTGCACGGGTTTACGGTTGAGTGAGGTGATCACATCGCCTTTGCGCAGACCGGTGCGGGAGGCCGGGCTGCCCATTTTAATGTCGGCTACCAATACGCCCTGAATACGACCGTAGAGCCGACTGTTTTTTCCAATGTCCGTCAACAGTGCGCCACGCAGCCGGGGATGCACCTGCCGGCCTGCGAGTCTGTGCTGAGGAGGTTCTTCGACTTTGGCGTTCAGGGTTAGAATTTTGTTGTTGCGCATCACTTTCATGCGGATTTCTTTTCCGACTCGTAGCAGGCCTATGCTGTTGCGCAGGGTGTCGGCGTCGCGAACCTGATGGCCATTGACTTTCAGTACGATATCACCCGGGCGCAGACCCGCACGATCGGCGGCGGAGTCGTTGTCTATCCGGGTGATGACGGCGCCGCGGTGAAATTTAATGGCAAAGGCCTGGGCCAGTTGCGGACTCAGGTTCTGGGCCTCCACGCCCAGCCGCCCGCGTTTGACCTCACCGTAGGTTAGCAGTTGCTGCATGATATCCCGGGCCATATTGATGGGGATGGCAAAGCCAATACCGATATTGCCGCCACTTTGGGACAGAATAGCGGTGTTGATGCCTACCAGTTCGCCCCGCAGGTTGATCAGCGCGCCGCCGGAGTTACCGGGGTTGATGGAGGCATCAGTTTGGATAAAGTCTTCAAAACCCTCGATACCCAGGCCACTGCGGCCAAGGGCGCTGATAATGCCGGAAGTCACGGTTTGCCCCAGACCGAAGGGATTGCCGATGGCAAGGCTGAAGTCGCCTACCCGCACTTTGTCGGAGTCTGCCATGGGGATGGCGGTGAGATTATCGGCGTCGATTTGGATGACGGCCACATCCGTGGCCGGATCGGTACCCAGCAGTTTGGCGCTGTGAGAGCTGCCGTCCTGCAGGGTGACGGTGATTTTGTCGGCCCGGTCGATAACGTGATTGTTGGTAAGAATATAGCCTTTTTTGGCATCAATAATCACACCGGAACCCAGGCTGTGAGTGATACGTTCACGGGGCTGGTTAGGCATGCTGAAGAAACGGCGGAAAAAAGGATCGTTAAAAAGCGGGTTTTGCTGCACCCTGATGCGCCCGGTTGACGCGATATTGACCACTGCCGGTGTTACTTTTGCCAGCATGGGTGCCAGTGTGGGCAGCGGCTGGCCCTGACTGTCCCTCTGTGGCAGGGCGGCTTGTGCTATGAGGGTGAACAAGCACAGACCGATGAGTAGAATCGTGGCTTGCACCGAGGGCAGAAAAATAGGCTTGCGCAAGATAGAATCTCCGGATTTATCGTTCATTTGTAAGCGGAAACGTCATATGTCAGGTAGGATACTCGCGTTTGCAGCATGGAATACTCACACATTGACCGCCAGATGAGGGTAGAAGTTCCGCCAAAGGGTGATAGGTACCAATCGTTGCATAAGTATTTGCATCATAGCCCCCTCTCCCTCTGGGAGAGGGTTGGGGTGAGGGGATAAAATACATGCGAATACTTATGCAACG
>DRJN01000244.1 GCA_011052165.1 Gammaproteobacteria bacterium | reverse complement strand
GCGCAAGCCTGTCTATTCCACGTAAGGCGCAGGCCAAAACGGCAGTGCCGGTACTGCAAATCCAGTCAGAACTGGAAGGTGTGCAAATAAACCTGCCGCAGCCCCTGGGCAAGACAAAAAATGAACAGCGCGATACCCTGCTGGAGATTCACTTTGGGCACGCCGGGCGGACGATGCTCTATGCCCGCTCAAAAGGTTATGTCTCAGGATCGGTGCTCCTGGACACGAAGGCAAAGTCGCCACGTCCATTGAAAGCCTATGTTCATTTTGGCGCGGGAGAGGGACATTTGCCGGATAGCCCAAGCCTGCTGGTGAGTGGCAGTCTGTCGATGTTCAGCCTGACGCCTTGGCTTGATGCGCTGGGGGGTGATAACAAAGCCAGGCATTCCTTTATTTCGTTGCCCCTGGTTTTTGACATGGCCTCACTGCAACTTGCACCGGTAGCCGATGAATCCACTCCCGCGCCCACTAAAGAACCGTCTGTCACGCTGGATGCCGATCTATTTCCACTTATTCAAGGTTCGATTAACAAGCTGTCCTATAATGATGTGCCGATTGGCCGCCTGGCGATTCATACCTCCCGGCTTAAATTTCGTAAAGGGATTCATCTTGATTCCCTCAGCCTGCAGGGTAAGCAACTCAATATGCAGGCCAGTGGTGAATGGGTGCAATGGCCAAACCGGGATTTGAGTTCGATGCAGGTCAAACTTGAGAGTCCGGATCTGGGCAAGATGTTATCCTCGCTGGGTTTCTCGGCCATATTCCAGGGTGGAAAAACCACGCTTGAGGGTTCGCTCCACTGGCCGGGTTCACCCATGGGGATCAGCCTGTCTAATATTAAATCAAAGTTAAAATATACCATAGAGGATGGCTCCATCATCAGTGTCGAGCCGGGCACAGGGGGGCGTCTCCTGGGCCTGTTCAGCCTGGCTGCGTTACCGCGGCGGCTGATGCTGGATTTTAGCGATATCTTTGGTAAGGGCTTGCACTTCGACAGCATTAAAGGGAATCTCAATATCCATGATGGCAGCGCCTTTATGGACAATAGCCTGATGAAAAGCCCACTGGCCTATATTTCGGTCAGCGGGCGTACCGGGCTGGTAGATCGGGACTTTGATCAGATGATAACGGTCAGACCACGTGGTGGCGATGCGCTGACTGCGGTGGCGGGTGGCATGCTGTTTGGTCCCCAGATTGGCGCCGCCATTCTGTTAGTGCAGAAACTCCTCGGCAACGAGTTGAAGGATGTCACTGCTATCCGGTACAAGGTGAGCGGAACCTGGGAGAAGCCTGTGATTACCCGTCTTGACAAGCTCAAGACGGCCGAGGAATCTTCTCCGGGTGATGATGACGAGTTTTAACCGCCCATCTTAAAATGGGCCGAAATATGCTATCCTGAGCCGCATGTTTAATAGATTTCGATGGATTATTCCGGCATTGCTGGTGGTTTTTTCCATCAGTCTGCAGAGCAAGGCTTCACCGATTGTTATTCGTTCGCAGGACTGGGCCATACCGCGCAGTGCGGCGCGGTTACTCAGTTTTCCTCCGCTGGTCCTGGCGGTTGGGCAGCTGCGCGTTCACCCCGATGCTCATTTGCGGATTCATTATCCGGGTGGTGATGAAGGTACGCTGTGGGTAAACGAACTGCAAAGCTGGCTGGTGGCGCTGGGGGTGTCCAGCGAGCAGATGGAACTGATTCCGGGTAGCTCAGGACAGGCGGTGATCGAAATTGAGGTTGTTTCCCCAAACGGGAAAAGCGTGATTAAAAATAATACAGGAAAATGACAGGCCAGTGGTAAATCAATGAAACGGATTGCAGCCATACAGATGGCATCAGGACCCAACGTCAGCGCCAACCTGACCGAAGCGGGGCGGTTGATCGCTATGGCGGTGGAGGCAGGTGCGGATATGGTGGTCCTGCCGGAAAACTTTGCCTGCATGAGTATGCAGGATGCCGATCAACTCAAGCATCGGGAAAGGGAAGGCGAGGGTCCCATTCAGAATTTTCTTCGTGAACAGGCGGACAAGCAGCGAGTCTGGCTGGTAGGAGGAACGATTCCCCTGTTTGGACAAGACGAACAGCGCATGCGCGCCAGTTGCCTGGTGTATGATGAACGGGGTGTGCTACGTGGCCGTTATGACAAGATCCACCTGTTTGACGTGTTGCTGGAAGAGAACCAGGAGACTTACCATGAGTCCGCCACCATCGAACCGGATAATCGGATCAGGGTTATCGAGACCCCCTTTGGCCGTTTGGGCCTGGCAGTTTGTTACGATCTGCGTTTTCCGGAACTGTTTCGCCGCATGCTAAGCGAGCAGGTTGATATTTTCACCCTTCCTTCCGCCTTTACCGCGATTACCGGCCGCGCCCACTGGGAAGTGTTGCTGCGCGCGCGCGCCATTGAAAATCTTTGTTATGTCGTCGCCTCGGCCCAGGGCGGCTACCATGTCAATGGCCGGGAAACGCACGGTCATAGCATGATTATTGATCCCTGGGGCGTGGTGCAGGATGAACTGGATAATGGCTCTGGATTTGTGATTGCCGGGATTGATATGGACAGAATAAAAAACATTCGCCGGACTTTCCCGGTTCTGGAACATCGAAAAATACCCTGCGATATCACTCATGACAGATAACTCACTGGATAGCGTTCGTGCGCTGTTACTGGCGCCATCCGGGCTGGATGATCATGATCTGCAATCGGTGCTGGATCAGCTCATGGGCCATGCGGTGGATAGTGCCGATCTGTATTTCCAGTTGAGTCGCCACGAAGCCTGGGTGCTGGAGGACGGCATTGTCAAGGAGGGCAGTCATAACATCGAGCAGGGCGTTGGCGTACGCGCGATTAGCGGTGAGAAAACCGGTTTTGCCTACTCGGATGAAATTATTTTGCCCGCGCTGAGTGAAGCGGCACAGGCCGCCCGCGCGATTGCACAGAGTGGCCGGCAGGGGCAGGTGCAGAGTTGGCGCAAGCACAGCAGCCATCGTCTTTATTTACCGATAGATCCCCTGCCGTCGCTGGCCGCAGAAGACAAGATTGCCCTGTTGCAGAAAGTTGATGCCTATGCCCGCAAGCTTGACCCCCGGGTCAAGCAGGTGATCGTGAGCCTGGTGGGGGTGGATGAAGCGATCTTGATCGCGGCCAGTGACGGCACTCTGGCGGCGGATAGACGACCGCTGGTGCGTATGAATGTCAACGTTATTGTCGAGCAAAATGGCAAGCGGGAACAGGCCAGCGCTGGTGGTGGCGGGCGCCTCGACTATCACTATTTTATCGATGACGAGCGCGCTTTGGAGTTTGCCCGTGAAGCCGTGCGTCAGGCGCTGGTGAATTTGGACGCCGTGGATGCGCCGGCTGGCGCCATGCCGGTGGTGCTGGGGCCGGGCTGGCCGGGCGTGCTGCTGCATGAAGCCATCGGCCACGGTCTGGAAGGTGATTTCAATCGCAAGGGCAGCTCCGCCTTTGCCGGTCGCCTCGGTGAGCAGGTGGCCTCCCCCCTGTGCACCGTGGTCGATGATGGCGCGATGCCGGGACGGCGCGGTTCGCTGAATATTGATGATGAAGGCACGCCCAGTCAACAGACGGTGCTGATCGAAAAGGGGATTCTCAAAGGCTACATGCAGGACAAGCTCAATGCCGGACTGATGGGGGTTGCCTCCACCGGCAACGGTCGGCGTGAATCCTATGCGCACCTGCCCATGCCGCGTATGACCAATACCTATATGCTGGCCGGGGAACAGGATCCGGCAGACATCATCGCCTCGGTTGACAAAGGCCTGTACGCGGTAAACTTTGGCGGAGGCCAGGTCGATATCACCTCCGGCAAGTTTGTGTTCTCGGCCTGCGAAGCCTACCTGATCGAAAACGGCAAAGTCACCCAGCCGGTCAAGGGCGCCACGCTCATCGGTAACGGCCCGGAAGTGTTAACCCGGGTTTCCATGGTCGGCCATGATCTGGCGCTGGACTCCGGCATCGGCGTGTGCGGCAAGGAAGGTCAGAGCGTACCGGTCGGCGTAGGCCAGCCGACACTGAAGATTGACAGCATGACCGTGGGCGGCACGTCTACTTGATTAAGGAACGAGTGGCCAGTAACAAAGGTGAAACGGGTTTATCGGCGTTATCTCCACGAAAGTTTCTTAAAAGTCAAAAGCCTATCTGTCCGCAAAGGAACGCCAATCAACGTAAAAGGATTCATTGTGGCATGGTGTGACTAGCACAGGTGTATAAACATAAAAAATGGGCGTTTTTTGCGTTCATTTACGGATTTTTTCTCCCACGCAGAGCGTGGGAACCAGAGAATATTATTTCGTGGGGATACCTCAGGCGTTACTAGCCACTAGCGCCTTAAGATACTGAAACAGTTCCCGTGCTGCGCGCGGC
>DRJN01000243.1 GCA_011052165.1 Gammaproteobacteria bacterium | reverse complement strand
GCATTCACCAGCACATAGGGCGTCAGGCTGTTATCGACAATCCAGTCATACAAAGCACGTAGCAAATAGGGCTGATTGGAGCTCATTTCCATGTTTCAGATCCCTGAATAAACTACCCCGCCACAAGCGGGCGGGGTATTAATCTGTAACGTACTGATGGGTTTCGCTACTGGACTTCGCGCTTCGCTCTACCCATCCTACTGTTTTTCGTGGCAAGCCACGGGGAATTAAACCCAAAGAGATTAAAATTTACCAGACTCAGGCCTGATGAATTTCTTTTTCCAGCTCTGACAGGCTCTCCATGAACGAATCTCGTTCAAACAGGCGCGCCGCATAACCCATCAATGGTTTGGCCGAGGGCGGCAACTCAACCCCAACCTGCGGCAGACGCCAGAGCAGGGGTGCCATCACGCAATCTATCAGGCTGAACTCGTCGCTCATAAAGTAGGGTTTCTGCTCAAAGATGGGAGAAATCGTCACCAGGCTGTCGCGCAATTCCTGACGCTGTTTCGCACTGTCCCTGTCATTACTGTCAAGCTTTTTATAAAGGGAATACCAGTCACGCTCGATACGCCGCACCATCAGACGATTACAGGCCCGGGCAACCGGATCGACGGGCATCAGTGGCGGATGGGGAAACCGTTCGTCCAGATATTCCATAATAACCAGATGTTCATATAGTACCAGATCACGATCTACCAGGGTGGGTACTTCATTATAGGGGTTAAGATCTTTTAGATCCTCCGGTGTATTATTCGGATCCACACTGAGGGTTTCAAAATTAATGCCTTTTTCCGCCAACACAATACGCACCATGTGAGAAAAAGGGCAAAGATCACCTGAAAACAGGGTCATTGCGAGTCGTTTATTCGTCACTTGTGCCATCATGCCGCTCCAAAACCTGATACCTTAAAAACAGACAAAGGGGGATAAAATTCCCCCTTTGTCTGCTACTCAGAAAATGTAAGAAAAACTAATACGAAAATGGTTGGGTTAGGGGGGCAAGAACCCAGCCTGCTAACCTACCCCTTGCCAACCCCGCCATTTCCTGATCGAGATAAACCGGACTCTTTTCAGCCCCCCCCTTTCAATGAATGAGGGAAAGCTAAGTAATATCAGAAAATAATTTTTTCTGATACACACGCAGAAAACGATATCCGAAAATGCTAATGAACGTCTTTCCAGAACTCCTTCTTAAGCGCATAGGCGAGGACCAGGAAAACCGCCAGGAAAATGAGCACTTTCACACCCAGGGCATAGCGTACCATTTTTGCCGGTTCGCCCATGTATACCAGAAAGTTCACCAAATCATGTATCGTCTTGTCATATTCAGCTTTTGACATGGTGCCCGGAACGACGGTTTTATAACCGGTAATCACTTTGATGGCATTACCTTCAGCATCCTTGTGGGTCTTAAAGATGGCTTTTTGCAGCCCCTGTAATTTCCACAGTACATCAGGCATACCCACGTCTTTGAAGGTAGCATTGTTTACGCCCCAGGGACGTGAGCTATCCGTATAAAAAGTACGCAGGTAAGTATACAGCCAATCCGGACCACGGGAACGTGCAATGACGGTCAAATCCGGTATTTTGATGCCGAAATAAGCCTTGCTCTCGGCCCCTGTCATCGCCACGGTCATGGTTTCACCCACTTTGTTGCCCGCGTACATATAGTCTTTCTTGAGTTCCTTTTTACTCAGACCAATGTCTTTCGCCATGCGACTATAACGCATGTAACGAGCAGAATGACAGCTCAGACAGTAGTTTACAAAGGTACGTGCGCCATTTTGCAGGGATTTCTGGTTACTTAAATCCACATTGGCTTTGTCAAGATGTTCATCACCTTCGGCATTTGCCAGCAACGGCAACACGACAAATAAACATATTACGAATATCTTTTTCATCAGCCTGTCACCCTCTCTGGAACCGGTTTGGTTTTATCAATAGCCGTGTACCAGGGCATCAGAATGAAGAATGCAAAGTACATGATGCTAAACAAACGAGCAAAATCCGTCAGTAGGGGCGTTGCGGGCTGCGTGCCCAGCCAACCCAAAGTGATAAAGCTGACAATAAAAAGCGCCAATGCCGTTTTATAAATACCCCCACGGTAACGTATGGACTTGACCTTGCCTCGATCCAGCCAGGGCAGCAGGAACATCACAACAATAGAAGCCCCCATCGCCATTACGCCGAAGAATTTGTCCGGCACCGAGCGCAAGATGGCATAGAACGGTGTGAAATACCATAGTGGTTCAATATGGGGAGGCGTCTTCAATGGATTCGCAGGAATGAAGTTATTTTTCTCCATAAACCAGCCGCCAAATTCGGGGGCAAAGAATATCACCGCTGAGAAAAACATCAGAAAGACCACCACGCCGACAATATCTTTCACCGTATAATAGGGGTGGAAAGGAATTCCGTCTTTGGGAATGCCGTTTTCATCCTTGTTCTTCTTGATTTCGATACCATCGGGGTTATTGGAACCCACCTCATGCAAAGCAAGGACATGCGCCACGACCAGGCCTAAAAGAATCATAGGCACGGCAATCACATGGAAGGCAAAGAAGCGATTCAGGGTAACATCGGATATCACAAAATCACCGCGAATCCACAGTGCCAGATCATGGCCCACCACGGGAATAGCGCCGAACAGGGAGATGATCACCTGCGCGCCCCAGTAGGACATCTGCCCCCAGGGTAGCAAATAGCCCATGAACGCTTCGGCCATCAGCGCCACATAGATCAGCATACCTAAAAGCCACAGCAGTTCACGAGGCTTACGGAAAGAACCGTACATCAGACCGCGGAACATATGCAGATAGATAACGATGAAGAAGAATGAAGCACCGGTTGAATGCATATAGCGAATCAGCCAGCCCCAGTTCACATCACGCATGATGTATTCCACTGAGGCAAAGGCCAGTCCTGCGTCCGGCTTGTAGTTCATGGTCAGGAAAATACCGGTCACAATCTGCATCACCAGCACCACCAGGGCCAATGAACCGAAGTAGTACCAGAAGTTAAAGTTTTTGGGAGCGTAATATTTGGAAAGATGATCTTCCCACATTTTGGTCGCCGGGAAACGCGCATCGACCCAACCCATGAATTCCGTCATTTTATTACTCATTATGCGGCTCCTTCATCATCTTTGCCAATCGTCACACGGGTATCCGCAAGATACATGTACTTCGGCACCACCAGATTGGTGGGGGCAGGCACATCTTTATAAACCCGGCCCGCCAGATCATAGCGTGAACCGTGACAGGGACAAAAGTAACCCCCTAACCATTTGGGACCCAGATCAGGTGGCGCAATTTCAGGACGGTATGTGGGCGAACAACCCAAATGGGTACAGATACCGATAACAACCAGATACTCAGGCTTTCTCGAACGGTGTTCGTTTTTGCAATAAGGCGGTTGATGATGCACTTCCGAATTCGGATCACGCAGCTGGCTATCCAGTGTTTTCAGATCCGCCAGATTCCGCTTGGTGCGGCGAAGGATCCAGACCGGTTTACCCCGCCATGCGACGGTTATCATACTACCCAATTCGAGTTTACTGAAATCCGCTTCTACAGGTGCGCCCGCAGCCTTCGCGCGTGCGCTAGGCTCCATAGACGAGATAAAGGGCACAGCAACGAACCCGACACCCACAGCCCCGACCACCGACGTCGCGGCAATCAGGAAGCGGCGCTTGCTGGTATCAACGCCATCGGTACTCATTCAACATCTCCAAAAGAAAGTTGGGAGGAAACAACCACCTCACACTGTAGCAGATCCTCGGAAGCATCCACCTTAAACAGCCTTCAGACGACTGGTCGCTCGTGATAAAAATACTTAACTGCCTGAATTCATTTTAGTATTTAAGGATATTATTAATATCCTGTAAACCAAGCGCGAGTATTGTCTATGATTCCGGCGCGGCGGTCAAGGAGAAGCTGAATAAAGTCTAGTAATTCAATAGGTTATACTGGGTTTAAACTATCAACAAATTCGCACTCAAGATCGAACGTCCGTTTCAGATGCGCCGCCAGCGCCTGTATACCGTAGCGTTCAGTGGCATGATGGCCGGCCGCAAAGAAATGAATACCCCGTTCATGGGCCAGATGAAAAGTCTGTTCAGAAACCTCGCCGGTTAAATAGGCATCCACCCCGGCATCCGCCGCCGCTTCAATATAGTTCTGGGCGCCGCCGCTACACCAGGCAATGGTTTTAATCACCCGCTCATTCGGCACAAAATGCAGGGGTCGGCGTCCCAGTGCTACTTCAATCTGAGCGGCAAAGGTGTCGGCTGTCTGCGGCTCGGTCAACTGTCCCCAGAGACCGACCGCCGCCTCATCCTGACCAGGAAACCGCCCTTTTGTAATCAACCCCAGCCGTTGTCCCAGTTGGGCGTTATTGCCCAGCTCCGGGTGAGCATCAAGCGGCAGGTGCCAGGCCAGCAGACTTATCCCGGCATCAAGCAGGGCTCTGATGCGGCGCATTTTTATCCCCGTAATCGCGGCCCCTTCCCCTTTCCAGAAATACCCGTGATGCACCAGCAGGGCATCGGCTTTTGCCACAACCGCAGCATCGACCAGGGCCTGGCAGGCCGTCACACCACACACCAGCCTGCGCACTTCAGACCGTCCTTCGACCTGCAAACCATTCGGGCAGTAATCGCGAAAACGCTCCACCGCCAGCAAGGAATCAGTGTAATTTACCAGCTCCGTCAGTTGCACCATGCGTAAGTTATCCTCTTGGGTTAAGATGTAAACTCCAGTATCTAATATTTTTCTCAAGAATGCGCATCACTAAAACTATCAAATTTATTATTCAGTTTGCCACCATCGGGCTGGCTCTCGCCTTTGTCCTGCTATTTCTGTTTCCGACTTTGCTGCCTGATTTGAGCTTGCAGAAGAATCAAAATGAAAAACCTGTGGTCGAATTCAGGCAGAGCACACCCGAACCACATTCCAATACCGGGCCGGTTTCCTATGCCGATGCCGTCGAGCGGGCCGCACCGGCCGTGGTCAATATTTACACGCGTAAAATCATCACCGAGGCTAATCGCCCCTTTGCCAATGATCCCGCCTTCCGCTATTTCTTTGGCGAGAATGCCCAACGCCCCCGCCAACGTACAGAATTCAGCCTGGGTTCCGGTGTTATCGTCAGCCCCCAGGGCTATGTTCTCACCAACAACCATGTGATTGCCGCCGCCGATGAGATTCAGGTTGCCCTGCGGGACGGGCGGACCACACAGGCACGGCTGGTGGGTGCTGATCCGGAAACCGATCTTGCCGTACTGAAAATTAAACTCAAGAACCTGCCTGTGATTACTCTGGGCAATGCCAAAGCCTTACGCGTCGGTGACGTGGTGCTGGCCATCGGCAACCCCTTCGGCGTCGGCCAGACCGTCACGGCAGGCATCATCAGCGCCACCGGCCGCAATATGCTGGGTATCAATACTTTTGAAAACTTTATCCAAACCGACGCTGCCATTAATCCCGGCAATTCCGGTGGCGCCCTGATTACCGCTCATGGTGATCTGATTGGCATCAACACGGCTATTTTTTCCAAAAGTGGCGGCTCTCAGGGAATTGGCTTTGCCATTCCCATGAGCCTGGCCAAAAATGTGATGACCCAGATCATCGAGCATGGTGAAGTCGTGCGCGGCTGGCTGGGCGTGGTAATTCAGGATGTCAGCCCTGAACTGGCTCGCTCTTTCGGCCTCAAAGATAACGCCGGCGTCATACTCAGCAATATCATGCGTAACGGCCCGGCAGAAAAAGCCGGACTCACCGTTGGCGACATCATTACCTGGATTGGTAAAGTGAAAATCGATAATGCCAAACAAGCTCTGAAACTGATCAGCAAAGTCAAACCCGGCAGCAAAGTACACATCCGCGGCGTGCGTCAGGGAAAGGACTTTGAAACCACCGCCGTGGTCGGCACCCGACCGCATGAAGGTTCCTGAATAAACAACCCCGTCGCAAGCGGACGGGGTATTAAGTGGTCGCGCGCTGATGGGTTTCCCCTCCGGACTTCGTGCTTCGCTCTACCCATCGCTTTTCATCAGAGGCTTTCAAAACTGGCGCGACTTTTTGCGATAGCAAAAATCGTGACAAGTTTGAAAGTCCTCTGGATGTAATCGTTCAAACGGTTCAGATTGTGGTTCACTTCGCTCACACAATCTAACCTTATTCGTTATGTGTTTTTTGGTACGTTCTAGCATAATTCTGCTGACTTGAGTGCATTCATAGAATCAATAAATTGTATTTTTTCTGAGAATATAAATATCTCATTGCCAACTCTATTCGATGCAGATTGAGACAACTGGTGTATAACTTTTTGTTTCTCGGCGTACAAGTTAAAGATGAATTCTTGATTATCATATGAAACCATCCATTTCTTATGTAGATTCTTCACATTTTTTGAAAGCCTTCGATGATCTTGTTGTAAATAATAATTCATATATAGATCAGCTCCTTTCTTGAAATATGGCGAATCTAGATAGATAAATATCTCATTTTTCTTTTTATCAAGATTATTAATAAACTGAATTCCATCATAGTTTGATACTGTAATGCGACTTTTTGCGCTATATATTTTTTTTATTCTATTAATTAAATCCTGTTTATTAAATCTCGCATCAATTTTGTATTTCCCTAGCTGCTTCATTCCACCTATTACACCACCTTTTATCACGCCAGAAACATTTGTTCTGTTCAGGAAAAAGGTTGATTTAGCCAGATCAAAATAGCTAACGCCCGCATCAGGGGCTTTCAAAGTTGGCGGGGCTTTTGCGGTTTTTTTGCAAAAGCCGCGACAGGTTTGAAAGTCCCTTGGATGCGTTTGTTAGATGCCCATTATTGACCTTTGTTAAATATACGCATACACTATACGCACAATCCTTTGTAGGAATTATGATTATGAAAGCTTTCGATATTCAGGCTCCCAAAAAGCCAACAAACCTCTCTATAAACAGCGACTTACTTTCAAAGGCTCGTGAAATGAATATTAATCTTTCAGCCACGCTTGAAAATGAGCTTGCCAGGCAACTAAAAATTAGGCAGAAAGAACAGTGGATCCAAGAAAATACAAAAGCTATTCAAGCATATAATGATTTTGTTGAGAATGAAGGCGTTTTTAGTGACGGAATTAGGAGTTTCTAATGAGCCAATTTACCGTTTATAAAAATAAAAATCCCAAAACTAAAAAAATCTTTCCCTACTTACTCGATATCCAATCTGATCTATTAGAGCAACTTCGTACAACAATTGTTATCCCTCTTGGCAAATACTCAACGGTTAAAGATCAGGTTATAACAAAACTTTGCCCAATTGTGGAAATTGATAGTAATAAGTACGCGGCCATCACCCAACAAATTGCCGGAATAGAAAGAACATTATTAGGCACCGAAGTTACAAACATTTCAAATCATAGATCTAAATTTATTGATGC
>DRJN01000242.1 GCA_011052165.1 Gammaproteobacteria bacterium | reverse complement strand
CCTCATGCTGTAACACTTCTTTGAAGCTGAAGGGGAACATTTCCGTACTGATGGAGCGTCCCCGAAGCGATGTGGCAATTTCATGGCTTAGCAACCTGGCCGAAGAGCCGGTTACGGCAATCTGCACATTTTCGGTATCCACCAGACGCCGCAGGTAATTTTCCCAGCCGCTCACATTCTGAATTTCATCAAAAAAGAAATAACAACGCTGTCCCCGATTTTGGGGATACAGGCGATAATAGGCCTCAGAGATCCCGCCAAGCTCCTGCGCAGTTAGTGGAAAAAGACGCTCATCATCAAAGTTGATATAGAGCATGGATTCTTTTGCTATGCCCTGTTCGAGATATTGCTTCATCACCTGAAACAAAAACCAGGTTTTACCTGTTCGACGCATACCAATAATCGCGTCAATCTTACCCGCTAGAGCAGGTAGATCAACAGCTCGTTGGGTGAGTTCGGGCAAGTTTCGCTCATGAAAATCAGCAATGAGTTGTTCAAATAGAGTGTTCATTAAGTGGTGATATTATCTCTCATAGAGAGACAAATCAATGAATCATTAGGTCTTGTTTGAAGTCATTTTTAGAGTGTTGTTCCTTTTTTTGCCCCCTCTATCCTGAAATCCGAACTATTTGGCATTAATTAATATTACAGTTATTTGTTTAGGCACCCAATCAAACCAGGTTTGTACTGGCGAGTTGTTCCAGTGCTGAAATATCCAGTATTTCAATATTGCCGCGCAGCAGTTTAACCCAGCCCCGGTGTTCAAATTCTTTTAACTGACGGCTGATCACTTCCCGGGCGCTGCCCAGTTCGGTGGCCAGGTTCTGATGGGTGATATGAACTGTCGTATCAGTATCAATATAGTGTAGTAACGCCTTGGCCAGACGGGCGTCGATGCGTCCAAAACTGATTTCTTCCACCAGAGTGATAATCTCACTCAGCCGCTGGCTGTGGCTATCGAAGATCTGTTTTCGAAAATCAGCCGAATGTTGCAGGCCCTGATTAAAGGCCGCCAGCGGAATGAGCAGCGCTTTAACCTCGGTCTCGGTTATTCCTTCAGCGGGATATTTGCTATTGGCAAATAAGCAGGCCACGGTCAGCGTACAGGACTGACCACGCTGTACTCGATAAAGCACAATTTCCCGGCCATTTTCTGCCCGGCTCAGAACTTTAACTGAACCCTCAAGCACCAGAAAGTAATTCTGGCAGCTATCCCCTTGTTTGAAGATAATGGTATTAGCCGGTATGACCGTTTTTCTGGCCTGTTTAAGAATATTTTTCCCGATATCATCCTGTATGTCCGCAAAAGGCGCGCTTTTGTCTGTAAATGATTTGCTCATGAACGCGACTCAGATTTTTCTGTTTGTTGACTTAATGATGCGTACCGGGATATTTTTCTGGAATCACGCCGCCATCCAGTGCGATGCCAGTTTAACCGGAAAAGCTGCTGTAACGGTATGCGATGATCGGGCATTGAGACAATGTCATATGCTGACTTATTGCTGGTCCAATAAAAAAGGCCTGGAACAATAGTGCTCCAGGCCTTTGTTTTTACTGGCTCCCCGGCCCGGGCTCGAACCAGGGACCCAATGATTAACAGTCATTTGCTCTACCAACTGAGCTACCGGGGAATAGGCGCGAATTTTACGGATGCGCTACTCCCGGGTCAATAGCAGCCGCTAATAAAGTTATGTTTTTGCACCTATTCTTCTTCAGGGCAGCGCAGGGGACGGCCATCGGCGCGGGTTCGGCTGAAGCGGACGCGACCGCTTTTGGATAAAATCAGTGCCCGGGCGGAATGCGCATCCTGGTGGTAGCAGAGTGTAAATGTGCCGTTGGTTTTGGTGATACCGGTTGCCCGAAAGGCAATAAAGTTTGAAGATCGAAATGCGGCATAATCCAGACGAAGGGCGTCCGGCAGCCTGGATTTTGCAAATATGAGGGGTTCATTTTCATCTCGCTCCCGGTTTGGCAAGCGATCCTCGAATATAATCCAGCCCTGCCGCCAGCTACCCGCCGTGGTGCAGTTTTGTTGATCCCGGCTTTTGCAGATAACTACATGTCGATTGCGCTTAACGGCTTCCGAGCGTGCCAGTGCCAGACTTCCAGATAGCAGATTCGTGCTGCTGACAAGCTGGCTGCTGGCCAGATAGCTCTGAAAGCCGGGGATACCGATTCCCAAAAGAAGAGAAGCAATCGTTAGCGTCATCAGGACATCCATCAGGCTGGTGCCTTGACAGCCAGAGGCGGAGGCTGGAAAAGGTATGATTGGATGGCCGTGCGCAGGCACGCAGGCCGAGATGTGTTTGACATCCATGTCAGTTTCCCCGAAGGTTTGTTTCAGTGTGTATCCAGTGGGGATACTATATTAAAATAACCTGTAAAACGTAAGCTAAAAAGCTCTTTTTTACTTAACTTTTTCCAGCCGATCCAGTGCTTCGTCCAGGTTCGCCATGCTGGTGGCAAACGACAATCGCATATAGCCGGGGCTGCCAAAGGCTGAACCAGGCACCAGAGCCACGCCGACCTGTTCCAGCAGGTAGCGGGTGAGTTCGACATCATTCCTGACTGGCAGTCGTTCAATCAGGCCGCTGATCTCAGGAAAGGCATAGAAGGTGCCATGGG
>DRJN01000241.1 GCA_011052165.1 Gammaproteobacteria bacterium | reverse complement strand
GGACACAATATACGCAAATATATTTATAGTTGGTGGGCCCACCAGGACTCGAACCTGGGACCAAGGGATTCACTTTGACCTGATATTTATATCAGGAGCGGACTATCTCATCACCCTCAACCCCGACTGTTGTGCCGGGTTGTTAGGGCGCGGGAAGCTCTAGCCTGTTATTAAGAACGCTTTGGTTATAAAACCAGTTCTCAGGTAGTCTCTGCACCTTCCGGAGGTGTACCTCTGGCTTGGCTCAGGATTGCCATCAGCTCACATGATGTGACTGTTAAGGTTTCCCTGAATTCATCCCGTTCATTTCATACCTTTCGATATGAACGCACCATTTGATGAGTCCCCTGCTCTAACCAACTGAGCTATAGGCCCAATGCGCGGCATTTTAACAAGAATTTAATCAAAGGTCTTTGGAAACTCTGATTATTTCCGCCGTTCTTAAATATTATATCCTTCGACTTCGCTTCCTTCGACAAGCTCAGGACGAACGGAATTAATCAGAATGCCCCTTAGACGAACGGAATTAATCAGAATGCCCCTTAATTTTATAGATAAAAAAACGGCGCCTTTAAGACGCCGTTTTGTTTTAGTCGATATCCAGAAAACTTCGCAGGTGATCGGAGCGGCTGGGATGACGTAATTTGCGCAGGGCCTTGGCTTCGATCTGACGAATACGTTCACGGGTGACGTCGAATTGTTTGCCGACTTCTTCCAATGTGTGGTCGGTGTTCATGTCGATACCGAAACGCATGCGCAACACCTTGGCTTCTCGCGCGGTGAGTCCTTCCAGCACTTGCTGGGTGGTTTCCGACAGGCCGGATGAGGTGGCGGAATTGATCGGTGAGACGACATTCTGATCTTCAATGAAGTCGCCCAGATGGGAGTCTTCATCATCACCAATCGGGGTTTCCATGGAGATCGGCTCTTTGGCGATCTTCAGCACCTTACGGACCTTGTCTTCTGGCATTTCCATGCGCTCGGCCAGCTCTTCCGGCGTGGCTTCGCGTCCCATCTCCTGCAACATCTGCCGCGAGATGCGATTGAGCTTGTTGATGGTTTCAATCATGTGCACGGGAATACGAATAGTGCGCGCCTGATCCGCAATCGAGCGGGTGATGGCCTGGCGAATCCACCAGGTGGCATAGGTCGAGAACTTGTAACCACGGCGATATTCGAATTTGTCCACGGCTTTCATCAGGCCGATATTGCCTTCTTGAATAAGATCGAGGAATTGCAGTCCGCGGTTGGTGTATTTTTTGGCGATACTGATCACCAGTCGCAGGTTGGCTTCGACCATTTCCTTTTTTGCCCGGCGCGCCTTGGCTTCACCAATCGACATTTTCCGGTTGATGTCCTTGATGTCGGTGATGGTGATGCCGCTGTTGGTCTCCAGCGCTTTCAGTTTCTGCTGGGCGCGCAGAATGTCGTCCCTATGTTCTTCGAGCACGCTGGAATATTTCGCTTGGGCATCGATGTGTCTTTGCAGCCAGTTCAGGTCGGTTTCGTTCTCCGGGAAGGAGGTAATGAATTCCTTGCGTGGCATACGTGCCTCATCAACACAGGTGTGCATGATAATTTTTTCGTGCCTGCGAATATCGGCAATCAGATTGCGCATGTTGCTGAGCAGGCGATCCACGGTCTTTGGCGTTAGCTTGAGTTGCATGACTTCAGCAATCAGTTCCTTGCGGATCTTTTCGCATTTCTTATCGGTATGGCCATGCTTGCTAATCGTATTGATCACGCGTTTTTGCAATCTGCGAATTTTCTCAAAGCGCCCACGCGCTTCTTCCGGATCCGGACCCGTATCGACAACTTCTTCTGACTCGTTGTTGGTGGCCGCTTCACGGCTGGCGGCAACCTCGGCAGGCGTGGGGATATTGTCAGGCGCATTGGGATCGATGAAGTCGGAAATAATGTCCGTCAGCTTCATCTCTTCGAGCGCGATTTTGTCGTAGCTGGCCAGCAGTTCTTCTACCGTAGCGGGATAGATGGCCAGCGAGGAAAGCATCTGGCGGAGGCCCTCCTCGATACGCTTGGCGATTTCGATTTCACCCGCACGGGTCAATAATTCCACGGCGCCCATTTCACGCATGTACATGCGCACCGGATCGGTGGTGCGGCCAAATTCACTGTCCACACTGGCCAGCGCGGCAGCGGCTTCTTCGGCGGCATCCTCGTCAACAGCGGTGTTGGCTTCGAGTATGGTGTCGTTGTCCGGCGCGGTTTCATACACCGTAATGCCCATGTCATTAATCATGGCGACGATATCTTCGATCTGTTCGGGATCGACGATATCGTTGGGCAGGTGATCATTGACCTCGCCATAGGTCAGGTAGCCTTGCTCCTTTCCTTTCGCGATCAATACCTTAAGCTGTGATTGCTGCTGATTCTGATCCATTACTTGCACTCTGACAGGATTCATTTGAGTCGGTTCCATAAATGCCAACGAAAAACTAACCAAGTTTACACGAAAGTCTGATTCATTCCAGCTCTATATACTTATTTATGCCGATTTTTTAATGAAAGCTTACTATTTACCGGGTTAACTCGGGTAAGCTTTGTGTAGGCACAGGCCTCTGATTTCAAGGCCGGGTTTAATTGTTATGGGTGCTTAGGCCTTACATTTATTTTTGTTTAGCTTCTGGAACAGTTCACGATACTCGGCTTCGTCTCCAGGCGAGAGTGGCCCCAGGTTGGACTGCGCCAGCAGGGCATCATAACGCTGCTGCAAACACATCTGTTCCAGTTTGTTCAGGGCCGTAGTAAATTCCTCAACCAGCGAGGCCTCATCGTCCACTTCCGGTTGCCAGGTCGCCAGCTTTTGCAAATGCGAGGCTTTGTCAGTCTCACGAAAGCGTTCAATCAGGCTACCTGTCTTAAGTGTGGTATGTATCTGCAGGATTTCAAGAACTTCGATGAGTAAATCCACCCCCGGAATAGCGCCTTGGCTAAAACGGCCCAGATCATCAGCTTGTTGAGCCAGTGCTGGCTGATGCAGCAGACGTTGGAGAATATAGCGAACCAGGGACGGTGGCGTGCTTTTGTTGCGATTGATCGGTGCCCGATAACGGTAAGCTGCGCGTGTGCCAGCCGAAGATTGCCGGGCAGGATTTTGACGGGTAAATAAATTGAGCTGCTGGTTCATCATCCGCTTCATCACACCATCAGGCAATTTAGCGAGCAGGGGCTTTGCCTGGCTGGCCAACTGGGCGCGTCCGTCCATGCTGTCCATATTCAGCGGTTCTTTCAGGCGCTCAAAGAAAAAGGTGGAAAAAGGCATGGCGGCATCGATATCCGATTCAAAACGCGTCGAGCCAATCTTTTTCACCTGGGTATCCGGATCTTCACCCTCCGGCAGAAACATGAAGTGGATCTGTCGACCATCCTGCATGACCGGCAAAGCATTCTCCAAAGCCCGCCCGGCAGCCTCGCGCCCAGCGCGATCACCGTCAAAACAGAATACGACCTCATTGCAGAGGCGGAACAAACGGTTGAGATGATCCACCGTGGTGGCCGTGCCGAGGGTCGCGACCGCATAACGAATCCCAGCCTCTGCCAGCGCCACCACATCCATATAACCCTCCACCACCAATAAACGGGGAATATCACGCAAGGCCCGGCGCGCCTCGAACAGGCCATAGAGCTCCTGGCCTTTGTGAAACAGGGGGGTTTCGGGGGAGTTCAGGTATTTTGCCGTTCCCGGCTTTTTAGCCTCGCTGTCTTGATGGGTTTCGGCGCCACCAGGCAGGATACGCCCGCCAAAGCCGATACAGCGACCGCGCGGGTCACGAATGGGGAACATGATCCGATCACGGAAGCGATCATAACAATGACCGTCGTCCTTGCGGATCAGCATGCCGGTGTTGACCAGCTGCTCCTGCAGGGCGCTGCTATTGCCCATGTGGCGGATCAGGTTGTCCCAGCCAGGAGGCGCAAAACCGATCCCAAATTCAGCGACAATCTGTCCGCTCATGCCTCGTTGTTTCAGATAATCAATGGCCCGCTGAAATTGGGAATGCTGACGCAATTGCTGCTGATAGAACTGGTCGGCACGGGCAAGAATCGCGTAGAGATCCTGGCTCTGTTTTTGCCGGGCAGGATTGGCTTCTGCGCGTGTTCCAGCTTCATAGGGCACGTCCAATCCAGCCTGGCGGGCCAGTTCCTCGATAGCCTCGGGGAAACTCATGTGATCGTATTCCATCAGGAAGCCCACTGCCGTACCGTGGGCCCCGCAGCCAAAACAGTGATAGAACTGTTTGGGGGAGCTGACGGTAAACGAGGGTGTTTTTTCGTTGTGGAAGGGGCAGCAGGCCGTATATTCGCGACCGGCTTTTTTTAGCGGCACACGGCTATCCACGATTTCAACGATATCAATGCGGTTGATGAGATCATCAATGAAGGATTGGGGAATGCGGCCGGCCATATGAGAGATTCTATACTGTAAAGGCAGTGGCCAGTAGCTGGGGACGAGTGGAAATGCTGTGAATAGAGTGTTTCCTCTATTTGTTCTTCGACAGGCTCTCCTGAGTGAGATCGAAGGACTCAGGACGAACGGCCACGCCTAAAGTGTACTGGTATTTGGAACAGCTATTAATCGTTGCAACAGTATTTGCATGTGTTTTATCCCCTCACCCCAACCCTC
>DRJN01000240.1 GCA_011052165.1 Gammaproteobacteria bacterium | reverse complement strand
TTTTGCTGGATAAAAAACTGTTTGTTTTGCCGGCGGGGTACAAACGTTTTTCCATCAGGGATTTTCGTGCCGGCAAGGTTCAGTTTGACAACTAAATAAACGATCCTGCTACCCGTCCACTTCAGAAAGCACCGTTCGCCCTGAGTCTACACCGTTCCGCGTTCGTCCTGAGCCTGTCGAAGGAAGCCCTTCGACTTCGCTCAGGGCGAACGGTTGATTTGGAGAAGGTTATCCCAACCCCCGTTCGTCCTGAGCCTGTCGAAGGAAGCCCTTCGGTTCCACTCAGGAGAGCCTTGTCGAAGGACAATAGGAATCACCGTTCGTCCTGAGCTTGTCGAAGGAAGCCTGTTGCGGGGGAGGTTATATCGTTTCCAGTATGCATTGACCGTTTTCGCACGCCAGTACGCTACCCTGTCTGTACCAGTCGCCGAGTACGATGCGTTGTACCGGTCGGCCGTTGAATTCGAAGTCATGAATGGCGGGGCGGTGGGTGTGGCCGTGGATGAGACGCTGTACCTTGTGACTGGAAAACATGCGTTCGACTTCGGCCTGATTCACGTCCATGATCTCTTCAGTCTTGTTTCCGGTTTCAGTTTCACTGATCTCACGAAACTGTTTGGCCAGCGCCAGACGTTCTTCGGGCGATTTTGCCAGTACGTCACTCTGCCACTGGGGATTGCGCACCATGGCGCGGAACTTTATATATTCCACATCATCGATGCACAGAGTATCACCATGCATCAACAGGCTGGGGATACCGTCCAGCTCAATTAGGGATGGATCGTCCAGCAGCTTTGCGCCGCAAAGCTGCATCAGGTGTTCACCCATAAAAAAGTCACGGTTGCCGTGCATGAGATAAAGCGCCACACCGCTGTCACTGAGGGCTTTCATGGCGCGGATGACCGGCTGGTAGCCCGGCAGGATCATGTCGTCGCCGAGCCAGACCTCGAACAGATCGCCGAGGATATAAACAGCTCTGGCCTGGCGTGCCCGGCTCTCTAAAAAGTGCACAAACAGGGCGCTGGTATCGGGTCGATTGCCAGCGAGATGCAGATCAGAGACAAACAGGCTCGACACAGCCTTTATTCTTCAGCCTCGACGCTTTCGATAATCACATCTTCAGTCGGAACGTCCTGATGATGACCTGCATTAGCGGTGGGTACATCCTTGATTTTTTCCACTATGTCCATACCCTCAACGACCTTGCCGAAGACACAGTAGCCCCAGCCATCTGCATTGGGTGCCGTGTGATCAAGGAAGGCATTGTCGGCGACATTAATAAAAAACTGCGCCGTGGCCGAGTGTGGATCCTGCGTGCGAGCCATCGCGAGGCTGCCCTTGACGTTGCTTAAGCCGTTGTCAGCTTCGTTTTTGATAGGCTCCCGGGGCTGTTTTTCAATCATGCCGGGCTGCATACCCCCGCCCTGGATCATAAAATTGCTGATTACACGATGAAAGATCGTGCCGTCATAAAAACCGTCACGGGCATACTGAAGGAAGTTAGCCGCAGTGTTTGGAGCCTTTTCAGTATCCAGCTCAATGAGGATGCTACCCATATTGGTGTTGAGGGTGATCATGTTGTTATCCTGTTATTTTATAGCGGGTGTTATAGCGGGTGCAGTTGGTGCGGAAGCTGCTTCCGGATTAAGCAGAGTGATGCTTTTGATAATGACGGGTTCTTGCGGGACATCGGTGGGGAAAGGTCCGCCGGGGCCGGTGGCCACGCTACGAATGCGGTTAACCACACTCATGCCTTTGATGACCTTGCCGAAGACGGCATAGCCCCAGCCGCGGGGTGATTTGCTGCTAAAGTTCAGAAAGGTGTTGTCTTTAACATTGATAAAGAATTGCGCGGTGGCGGATTGCGGATCCATGGTGCGGGCCATGGCGATGGTGCCCTTGAGATTACTGAGACCGTTATCGGCTTCGTTTTCAATGGGCGCGCGGGTCGGTTTGCGTTTATAGTCTGTAGTGAACCCGCCGCCCTGGATCATGAAGTTGCTGATGACGCGGTGGAAAATAGTATTACTGTAAAACCCGTCTTTGACATAGATCAGAAAATTTTCAACGGTTTTGGGCGCCTTGTCCGGCTCCAGCAGAACGATGATATCCCCCATATTCGTTTCAATTTTTACCTGTGGTGATTCAGCCGCAGCGGTGTTTATCATTGAGCCTAGCAGGCTGAAACCGAGCAGGCAGCCTGTAACAAGTCGTAATAGCATGATCGTATTCCCGTCAAATTATGAAAAGCCACCATAATATCGAGTTTAGGGCACAGGCGGAAGCCTCTTTTGGGTCTCTTTTGAGACTGGCGCCGGATTCCGTTAATCTACGCACATTGACATGCCGGGGAGAAGCCATGCCCGGTTGTTTTCACTGATTTTGGGTACCACAAGCAACCAGCCTATGTTGACCATTCATAATAATTTGAGCAAACAGAAAGAAATTTTCAAACCCATCGATCCGAAAAACGTGCGCCTGTATGTTTGCGGCATGACCGTCTATGACATGTGCCACATCGGCCATGCTCGCGTGCTGGTGGTGTTCGACGTGATTTATCGTTATCTGTGTAAAATTTATGCTAAGGAGCATGTCACCTACATTCGCAATATCACTGATATTGATGACAAAATCATCGCCCGCGCGAATGAACGCGGCGAGGATTTCAATGCCCTGACGGGGCGTTTTATTGATGAAATGCACCAGGATACCGCCGCGCTGAATATCCTGCTGCCGAATGAAGAGCCGCGTGCCACCCTGCACATGCAGGCGATCATCAGGATGATCCAGACCCTGGTGGAGAAGGGCTATGCTTACACGGTTGACAAGGGTGATGTCTACTATGACGTTAGCAAGTTTGCTGATTATGGGCAGCTCTCAGGCAAACATATTGAGGATTTGCGCTCAGGCGAACGGGTGGCGGTGGATGAGGCCAAAGAGGACCCGCTGGACTTCGTGCTCTGGAAAGCGGCAAAACCGGGTGAGCCGAACTGGGATTCGCCCTGGGGCCGTGGCCGACCGGGCTGGCATATCGAGTGTTCCGCCATGTCCACCGGTTGCCTGGGGAATCATTTTGATATTCATGGGGGCGGTATGGATTTGCAATTCCCCCATCATGAAAATGAAATCGCCCAGTCCGAGGCCGCCACAGGGGAAAAGTTCGTCAATATCTGGATGCATAACGGCTTTGTGCGTGTGGATCAGGAAAAGATGTCCAAGTCGCTGGGCAATTTTTTCACCATCCGCGAGGTGCTGAAAAGATACGCACCGGAAGTGCTGCGTTATTTCATTCTCACCAGCCACTACCGTAGCCCATTGAACTATTCAGACAAACACCTGGAGAATGCCAAAGCGGCTCTGAATAC
>DRJN01000239.1 GCA_011052165.1 Gammaproteobacteria bacterium | reverse complement strand
CTTGCCATCTTTTCGGATGGAATTTTCTATCCCATGACGTATTATCAGGTTCCCCAAACAGGGCTGAGTTATGAAGATATCAACAAGCTGGCACCCGGCCCGACACCCAAGAAAATTTATGTCGAGGTTCCTGACAAAAACACGGCCGCCTATCTAAGCCTGTTGACCCGTGCGGTAGCCACCCAGCCCATTCATTTTATGGGCAAGCGTTACCGTACCCTGGATAAAAGTAAAATCAAGGCTATCAGCCACTACAGCATCAACATGAAAGCCTACCTCAAGGGTGAACCAGAGGCATGGCAGAAGGAATACCAGAAATTTATTAATACCCATTCTGACAACCTGAAGACCCTCCTGTACTTCCCCCTCAAGGCCAATTACGGCAAATACATTATCGCCTTTGACCGCAAGAGCCTGAAGTTCATCGCGGTATTAGATATTCCGCCACCGACTATTGCGGAGGTCATCTGGGGCAAAAAAGAAGCCAGAAAACGGCGGCTGAGAGAAGCTGCTCGTTTAAAAGCAAAACAGACTCTCCCCTCGCCCGGCTCCTGAAACAGGTATGTTGGCGCATATTATTAATCGTTGCATAAGTATTTGTATGTATTTTATCCGCCCACCCAGGGGGGGCTATGGTGCAAATACTTATGCCACGATTAATATCCTGTTATTGTGCCGTACTCATCGTCGATTCGGCTAATCAGGACACGCCGCCTATGCAGAAAATCTCAGGTTCCTTCACCGACATGCCCGCCAGCCTGAGAGTCCGTCTGATTCTGCTCATACTGCTATTGGTTTTGCCCGTGTTAATCTACTCTCCTGGCTTACACGGTCCTTTTCTTCTGGATGACTACCCTAATATTATAAAAAATGAAGCCGTCCATATTCAGAATCTGTCATTCGTTACATTGCATCAAGCCGCTAATTCCCTGATATCCGGTATTCTAGGCCGCCCGCTCGCCGCCATCAGTTTTGCTTTTAATTACTACCTTAGCCATGATGCAAACAATCCCTATGGCTTCAAGCTGTTCAATGTTGTCATCCACACCCTCAATGGTCTGCTGATATTCTGGTTTCTACGGCTGCTGTTCCTGCGCCTGCAAGCGCATCCCGCCCAGCCTCTGAAAGCATTCACCCGCCACAGTTCCATCACACTTTTAGCGGGCCTCACGGCGCTACTATGGGTATGCCACCCGATACAGCTTACCAGTGTACTTTATGTAGTGCAGCGCATGACATCCATGGCGGCCCTGTTTATGCTACTGGCGCTGATCGCGTATCTAAAGGCGCGAACCGCACAACAAACCCGCGCAAAATGGATCTGGCTTGTGACTATTCCAGTCTGGAGTGTGCTGGCGCTTCTCAGCAAGGAAACCGGCTTTTTACTACCCCTGTATATCCTGATACTGGAACTGGTTCTTTTCCCAAAAGCCTCTCCCTGGAAATACTGGCCTGAATTAAAACCGTACTTTCGCGGGATGATCCTGGCGGGTGTCGGTCTGTTGGCCGTATTACTCATCGCAGCCGCCGTCCATTACTCGCTGCCAGGTTACCAATACCGGGATTTCACTCTCATGCAACGGCTTTTGACCGAAGCCCGTGTACTGGTATTCTATATCGGACAAATCCTCATACCCCGGCTTTCATCTTTTGGCCTTTATCATGATGATTTCTCTCTCTCACATACGCTTTTGCAACCCTGGACCACCCTGCCGGCTGTACTTTCCATTACCGCCCTGCTCCTGCTGGCCCTGCTCACACTACGCCGCCAACCGTTACTCTCGCTCGGCCTGCTGTGGTTCTTTACCAGCCATGCACTGGAATCCACGGTTTATCCCTTTGAGCTGATCTATGAACACCGCAACTACCTGGCCAGTCTGGGGATCCTGTTCATCATCATCCAGGCCCTGCTCTGGTTAGAGACGCAATACAGGGACAAACGAATCTGGCTGCTCATGCCCATTCTTATCCTTGTTTTTGCCATCAGTACCACTATCCGCAGCTATGAGTGGCGGGATCTGCCCTCGCTTCTTTTGGCTCATGTTGAGAACCACCCGGAATCCTCACACGCATGGGCAAGTTTATCCAATGTTTACGTGAAAAATAATAACTATAAAGAAGCTATCGCATCACTCGACAGAGCCATTCTATTAGACCCCCGGGAACCCGGTTATTATATTTATCTGTATATGAACATAACGCATCTTGGCCTGCCGCTGCCCGAAATCGAGAAAAACAGGATTATTGAAGCCATTCGCAGCAATCCCCAAACCACCATGCTGACTTCTGTTTTTGATAAAATGAACCGCTGTATTGATTCATCCTGCAAGGATCTGCAAAATATTTATGAGGTATGGCTGCGGGCTGCATTGAGCGTAATGAATTCGCCACGTTTTCGTTACTACCTTGGCAACAATCTGGCGGCACAGGGGAAATTAAAGAAAGGTCTGAAATACATCAATCTTTCTATCAAGCAGGCTCCCCATCATCTTTCTCCTTATATAGGAAGAATTGACGTACTACTCAAGCAGGGTAACATCAACGAGGCAAAAAAAACCTATAACACGCTGAAGTCGATGAGTATAAAATTATTTGGCGTCCTGACAAACAAGGTGCTTGAAACCGGAAGACGCATTTCCAGTTACAAAACTCAAGCATCTCCACAACCCCGGACGCTACCCGTAACATAAGGGGTATCATTCGTATTAATTGTTGCATAAGTATTTGCATCAGAACCCCCTCTCCCTCTGGGAGAGGGTTGGGGTGAGGGGATAAAATACATGCGAATACTTATGCAACGATTGATACTTTCAGTCATCGAGAGCCGTCTGCGCTAAACTTTAAAACCATCACGACAGACTGAAGATGTTGTATTATGTCTTTGAGGACATAAAAATCCTCAGATAATCAATCACCTGCATTTTCGCCATAAAATCTCCCAGGGCTATCTATGCCCGTATAAACTGCCCCTATTTTTCTGTCTGTCAATGAGTGTTGTATAGTACAGGGCAAAATTTCAGGGCAAAACTGTTCGGCGCACGAACCTGCTGATGTGTAATGGTGTGGATGAAATAGCAGAAGGCGGGCGCTGAATCAGACATTTCGGGTTTTTATTTTATGACATTGATAGTACCTGCGGGTACTGTACTCAAAACGAGGGAGAGAAACATGATTAAACCAATTGGTTCCGACGAATTGCAGCCTCTTTTCGTATACGACACCAGCGAACACGAAAAGCTGAGCAAGGAAGCGGAAGATCTGCCTTCCGTCGTTATTAGCTCACAGGCGGCTGGCAATGCGGTCATGATGGGCGGCGGTTATTTCAACCCACTCAAGGGCTTCATGAATGTGGCTGACGCCATGGGCGCGGCAGAAACCATGACCCTGAGTGACGGTTCTCACTTCCCGGTTCCGGTTCTGTGTCTGCTGGAAAACGTGGAGGCTATCAAGGATGCCAAACGCATCGCTCTGCGTGATCCTAATGTCGAAGGTCACCCGGTACTGGCGGTGATGGACGTTGAGGCTATCGAAGAGGTCAGCGACGAGCAGATGAAGGTGATGACCCAGAAGGTTTACCGTACCGAAGACATGGATCATGTCGGGGTCAAAACCTTCAACACACAGGGTCGCATGGCCGTATCCGGTCCGATTCAGGTGCTGAATTTCAGCTACTTTCAGACTGAATTTCCGGACACTTTCCGCACCGCGGTTGAAATCCGCAATGAAATCAAGGAACACGGCTGGAACAAGGTGGTGGCTTTCCAGACTCGTAACCCCATGCACCTGGCGCATGAAGAACTCTGCCACATGGCAATGGATCGTCTGGGTTGTGATGGCCTGGTGATTCACATGCTGCTGGGCAAACTCAAGAAGGGGGATATTCCGGCCCCCGTTCGTGACGCCGCTATTCGCAAGATGGTGGAACTGTACTTCAAACCCAACACCGTCATGATCACAGGCTATGGTTTTGACATGCTCTATGCCGGCCCGCGTGAAGCTGTGCTGCATGCCTACTTCCGCCAGAATATGGGCGCCACCCACTTCATCATCGGTCGTGACCATGCGGGTGTTGGTGACTACTATGGCGCCTTTGACGCCCAGGCTATTTTCAAGGAAGAAGTGCCACAAGGCATGATGGAGATCGAAATCTTCGAGGCGGATCACACGGCTTATTCCAAGAAGCTGGACAAGGTGGTGATGATGCGCGAAGCGCCGGATCATACAAAAGAAGACTTCGTATTGTTGTCCGGCACCAAGGTACGTGAAATGCTGGGCAATGGTATGGCGCCGCCGAAGGAATTTTCACGTCCTGAAGTGGCGCAAATCCTGATGGATTATTATCAGGCGCAGAAACAATCCGCCTGAGTTTTCAACTCATCACGCAAGCATGAGCACCCCGGTAATGATCGGGGTGTTCGGGCTTGTCCTGGTCGTGTTTTTATCGGTACCGGCAGGATCCTGCGCATGATGGCGCGCACCGATTTTCCTGATCGGCGGATTAAACAGGCACGTTTGCCGGGGTGGAATAAATGGCTGTCCTGCTTTTCAAACTCAATACCGTGCCTGATGATGAAGCCCATGATATTCGTTTGTTATTGACGGATAACAACATAGATTATTATGAAACGTCGGCGGGCAACTGGGGGATCTCGCTGGCGGGGATCTGGTTGCGTGATCATAATCAGTTGGTACAGGCCAGAAGCCTGATCGATCACTATGAACGGACGCGTTACCGGCAGGCACGCGCAGAATATGATCTGTTGCGGGCCGAAGGGCGGCAACGAACGCTGGCGGGTATCCTGAAGGAAAATCCATTACGCTTTCTGGCCTATCTTGCCGCTATCAGCCTGATCCTGTATTTCTCAATTAAACCCTTTCTGGCGCTCGGATTATGAGCCGGGATTTAACCCTGCCGGGTATCCGGTGTCGTCTGATAGTGTGTTCACTCGCGGAGAGCGGATGCGGATATCGTCATTAAAGTTTTTCCGAATAATCAATGCCAACGATATAATAACACTGTTCACCTGCCGGAGTTCGAACCCGAATTTCATCATCCATTTTTTTCTTCATCATCGCCTGTGCCACAGGTGAATCAATGCTGATCAGACCCTGTCCGGGATCGATCTCATCCGGTCCCATGATGCGATAACGGTGGTTTTCACCCTGATCATCTTCCAGCGTTACCCAGGCGCCGAAAAAGACCTGTTCGTGAGTGGTGGGAGGTTTGTCAACGATGGTGAGTTCGGGCAGACGTTTTTGCAGATAGCGGATACGGTAGTCGATTTCACGTAACTGTTTTTTGCGGTAGATATATTCAGCATTTTCAGAGCGATCACCTTCTGCGGCCGCCGCAGACAGCGCGGCGGTGACGTTTTTTCGCAACTGCCAGCGTTGCTTCAGTTCCGCCTGCAGGTGTTCAAAGCCACGGGCGCTGATGTAAGGCGATTTTTTAGGTGCAGGAGGGCGATAACGTGCCATCGTATTATTTTATCTGAAAACCAGGATTATGGGGCGTTTATGTGGATAATCGTGACGGGCAGATCTGGCCGGCAAACCTCACCTGTTTCCTTCAGGTGTTTTGTCCAGGATATTTTTGCTAGTATTAAT
>DRJN01000238.1 GCA_011052165.1 Gammaproteobacteria bacterium | reverse complement strand
CGAGCTGTCTCTGTTAATTGAATCCGCCATGAGTACAGCCATTCTGGAAGAACTGGACATTGCGGCTAACAAAATGAATACACTGGCGCAACAGATGCTTAACTATGCTGAACACTTTGACAAACCGGGGCAGAAGAGCGACTCAAGCTGAGCTTCCTTCGACTTCGCTCAGGACGAACGGTTATCTCAGGCTTCCTTCGACAAGCCTCCTTCGACTTCGCTCAGGACGAACGGCAATCTCAGGCTTCCTTCGACAAGCCTCCTTCGACTTCGCTCAGGACGAACGGCAATCTTTAACGCTGGCTTATCGGCACATAGGCGCGCCTGGGTTCCCCCGTATAAACCTGGGTGGGGCGGAATATCCGGTTATCGGATAACTGTTCCCGCCAGTGCGCCAGCCAGCCGGCGGAACGGGCAATCGCAAAAATGGTGGTGAATTGATCGGCCGGGATGCCCATTTCCGAATACAGCAGACCGGAATAAAAATCGACGTTGGCATAGACGCCTTTTTTCGCCAACCTGTCTTCACAAACCACCTCCACCGCTTTGGCCACTTCGAACATCGGATTGATATCACCGCCACGGTCGGCCATGAGTTTGTCCATTAATCCCTGCAGAATCGTGGCGCGGGGATCTTTGGTTTTGTATTCGCGGTGACCCATCCCCCAGATGACTTCCTTATTGGCCAGTTTTCTGTCGACATATTCCTCCACTTTTTCCGGTGTGCCAATTTTTTCGAGCATTTCCAGTACCCGCTGGTTGGCGCCGCCATGCAGGGGGCCGGACAGCGCACCGATAGCGGCCGCCATCACCGTATAAGGATTCGCCAGGGTAGAAGCATTCACCAACACCGCGAACGTAGAGGCATTAATCGTGTGCTCGGCATGCAGGATCAGGCAGACGTCCATGATTCTGGCCAGCAGGGGATCCGGTTCCCTGCCCGTTAACATGTAAAGAAAATTTTCCGCATAGCTCAGATCGCTGCGCGGATTAATGGGATCATAACCGTTGCGTATGTGTTCCCACATGGCCACGATACAGGGCAAGCGGGCTATAATTTTGACCGTGGTGTTATGGATGTAATCCAGATCTTCACAGGCATCGCTGCCAGTCAGACAATCGCTACCGGGGTAAAACATACCCAGACTGGCCACCACGGTCTGCAACATTTCCATAGGATGACCGGTGGCAGGAAGACTTTTCATCATCCCGCGGGTATGGAACTTGATATACCGGTTTTTCTTTAGCTGGGTAGTGAAATCAGCCAGCTCTTTTGCCACCGGCAAACGGCCATCCAGTAACAGGCGCGAAGTTTCTTCGAAACTACTGTGCTCGGCCAGTTCCTCAATCGGATAACCGCGATAAAAAAGTATGCCGTTTTCGCCATCAATATCAGAGATATTCGACTGGGTCGCAGGCACGCCGGCCAAACCGGGCAGATATTCGTTCATGGCAGACTCCGTATTTTTGGCATCAGGCCTAAGAATAGCAAACTTCGCTCTCAACGTGCCCTGCAGAGCAGCGCTTTGTACACAAAAAAAACGCGGTAAAACCGCGCTTTTCAATAACCGGCGAGACAGTCGCTCAGATCATACGGAAAAGGACGATCCGCAACCACAGGTGGTGCTGGCATTGGGATTATTGATGACGAACTGGGAGCCTTCCAGGCTTTCTTTGTAGTCCACTTCCGCCCCGCTCAGATACTGAAAGCTCATGGGATCAATCAGCAGTCTCACGCCGCAATTTTCTACCTCGGTGTCGCCATCCTGGATATTTTCATCAAAGGTAAACCCGTACTGGAAGCCGGAACAACCACCACCCGTAATAAATACGCGCAGCATTAGATTATCGTTACCTTCTTCGGCAATCAGGTTTTTTACCTTGTTGGCCGCAGCTTTCGTAAAAACTACCAGGCTTTCGCTGTCAGTCGCCGCTGTCATTTCACACATCTCCCATTACTAAATAAACCCAGACAATCGTTGCGCCTGCGGGGAACAAGCCAAATATTATTATCTGATATCATCATGTGTTAGTCAAGATACTGATTCACCGACCGTTTTTTCCTTCGCCTGTTTCTGGACGCCGCCCTTCAGTGAGACTACGGATTCATCCACCTTGTGCACCAGATTACCATTAACTTCAGCACCCATGGCCATCTCAATCAGACTATAGTAAACATTGCCATTAATGCGAGCCTCAGCGGCCAGTTCGATATGCGCCAGGGCATAGACATCGCCGATCACCTTGCCGTTGATCACCACATTCGGCACCTTGACCTCGCCCTCGATGGTGCCACGCTCACTCAGCGTCAAAAGGGAGTCATTGCCCTGTTCTGCGATCACACTGCCTTTCACCGTCCCATCGACATGCAACCCGCCGCTGAAAATGACGTCGCCGCGAATCTCGGTGTTCTGGCCGATGAGCGAGTCAATTTGCGCCGTCTGTTTCGGTTTCTTTTTCATTCCTAACATGATTCTCTGTCTCCTGCCCACTCCAGTTTATGGTCTTCTCTATGCTGTTTCGTTTCCGGTTGTGAGGAATAATCTGCACCTTGACCCGAAAAGGCGTGAAGCCCCGAGGTATCTTCAGATTACCTTCCAGTTTCTGAAAATACTTGAACCGGTAATTCAGTTCGTTGACCCGTTTCTCGCTTAGTGCTTTCAGTGTCAATGTCTTCGGCTGATTGTGCATCATACCATCAATGCTCAGCCGAACCTTGCCCGTCGCCATACGGTCATTTTTCAATACCTGGGTTAATACCAATTTATAGCGATAACGGTGAGGCTCTCCATTGGACTCGATCTTGAAACGCTGCAAATGGAGACCGCTGGAGGCATCCTGAGGCGACACAATGCCACGGTAAAAAGCCAGTTCTTCCTTTAATTCCAGAATTTCGCCCTGTAACTCCTTGAGAGTCGTATCCAGCTCACTATAGGCTTCTTGCTCGATCTGCGCCGCCCGTTCAAGCAGTGCTTTCTGCTCGCGCAAACTATCAACATCCTGCTCCAGTTTCTTTCTGACCGCTAACAACGTCTGCCGTTCATCCGCACATTCGGCACGGTTATACCCCGCCAGATAGCGGCCATAGTCAAACAGAGTCCAGCCGCCAACAAGCAGAGCAATAATCCCCAGCCCCAGCAACATTCGGGTCAGCCAGGGGCGGTGTGGTTTTACAACAAGATTCATAGACTAAACGGAAATACGCTCCTGAAAAATTTACATCAGATAAAACCCGTCCATACAGACGGTCAGGCTCAAGGTATCAGGGGAATGCCCTGCAAGCCGCAGTCCTCGGCGAAACCAAACATAATATTCATATTATGCACCGCCTGACCGGCCGCGCCCTTGACGAGGTTATCAATTACGGACAACACCACTGCCGTATTGCCGTCCTGGGGGCGATGAATGGCAATCCGGCAGGTATTAGCCCCGCGTACGCTACGGGTCTCGGGATGGGAACCAGCGGGCAGGACGTCCACAAAGGACTCGTTCGCATAGCGCGTTTCAAACACGGCCTGTAAATCCACCTTTGCTGATTTCAGCATAGCATAACAGGTCGCATGAATGCCGCGAATCATGGGCGTTAAGTGGGGGACAAAGGTCAGACCTATTTTTTCAGTACTGGCCTG
>DRJN01000237.1 GCA_011052165.1 Gammaproteobacteria bacterium | reverse complement strand
TTGCATAAGTATTTGCATCATAGCCCCCTCTCCCTCTGGGAGAGGGTGGGGGTGAGGGGATAAAATACATGCAAATACTTATGCAACGATTAATACACCGTTATTTGGACACCCCCCAAACTGCCTACCGGAGTTGGAGAGCCAGGAGTACCCCCCTATAGCCCCAGCAATTGCATCCTACTGTTCTTCGCTGCAAGCAGCGGGGAATGACACCCAAAGAGATTCATAAAAGATTAATTTTTCTGACACATTGCTGTAAGGACGAAAATCAACACTTGCCACACTAAATAAACGTTCATAATACCAGTCCACTTTAAAAGTGTAACGGGTGAAACGGTCGTTCGCCCTGCGATTATTGAAGAGTGAATGTACTAAATTACAGTGGTTTAGTGTCGCACGTTCATGGTTTGACAAGCTCACCCCGAACGTGAGGTATTACAAGTGATCTGGTATTTGGAACAGTTATTTAGACTATTTAAATTATCCAGGGAGATCATCACTATGAATATTAGCAGAAAAACACTATTGGCAAGCATCATGCTGCCTTTGATATTGAGCATTGGCACGGTTGCCACTGCCGCCGCGAGGCAGTATAGCGAGCATCATGATACACAGGAACAGGACACAGGCATCCGTGAAATTGCAAGTCTGCCTCTACATTGGTTAGATAGTGAGCACAAAGGCAAAAGCAATCCGGCATCATGGGTCCATTTTAAAATTCTGGGTTTCAATGATTTTCACGGACACCTGTCAACCGGCCGCAAAGTGGGGGGGCGTCCGGTAGGGGGCGCCGCTGTTCTGGCCGCTTATCTGGAAGCAGCCGAAGCCAAGTCAAAAAATGGGGCTTTCATCGTGCATGCGGGTGATCAGGTTGGGGCATCCCCGCCTGTATCAGCCTTGCTACAGGATGAACCGTCCATCACTTTCCTCGATATGCTGGCGAATGATTATTGTGAAAAATCGGATAACGAACAATCTGATGATGACCACGATCACAAGCGCATGTCTCATCATAAAAAACGCAACTTTCGTCAACAGAAATGCAATGTTATCGGCACGCTGGGCAACCATGAGTTTGATGAAGGCAAACAGGAAATGCTGCGCCTTATTAATGGCGGCAACTATGTAACCGGCCCGTTCCTGCAAAAAGAATACAAGGGTGCTGTTTTTCCCTATGTGTCCGCCAATGTTATTGACAACGCAACGGGAAAACCATTATTAAAACCTTATGTCATCCGACGCATAAAGGGGGTGAAGGTGGCCTTTATCGGCGCCGTTCTAAAAGAAACACCGACCATCGTTACGCCAACGGGGGTAGCAGGCCTGAGCTTTATCGATGAAGCCGATGCGATTAACAGCTATATCCCTGAATTACACCGGCAGGGCGTCCATGCCATCGTCGTTCTCATTCATCAGGGTACGCGCCAGCGCTATTATGGCGGCCCGACGGATGCAGAGGTCGGAACGTTGCATGGCTCCATTGCCGATATTGTCAATCGTCTGGACGATGATGTCGATATTGTTGTTTCAGGTCATTCCCATTCTTTTACCAATGCCCTGATTCCAAACGCCCATGGTAAAAAAATTCTGGTCGTACAGGCCTTTTCATACGGCACAGCCTTTGATGATATCGATGTTGCCATTGATCCCCGCAGCGATGATATTGTCGAAAAATCGGCGCGTATCGTGACGACCTATGGCGACATTGGCCCGGGTCTGTCACCGGATAAAGATGTCGCCAAACTCGTTGCCAAAGCGGAAGCCATGGTGGCGCCGATGGTAAGCAAAGTCATCGGCACGACAACGGCAGGCATCTCACGCAGTGCTAATGCCGCTGGAGAATCGCCACTGGGCAACCTGATTGCCGACGCCCAACGCCGCAAAATGGGAACGGACTTCAGCTTCATGAATGCGGGCGGTATCCGTGCCGACATCCCGGCGGGCAAAGTAACCTGGGGCGATCTGTTTACCGTACAGCCCTTTGGCAATGATCTGGTCACCATGAACCTGACTGGCGTACAGATTATACAATTGTTGAACCAGCAATGGGTGGGACAGCCTTATCCGCGCATTCTGAAAATCTCGGGACTGAGCTACACCTGGGATAATGCCCGGCCAGAAAATGATCGTATTGTTGAAGTGCGCAAGGCCGATGGTACGTTGCTGGATATGGCTGCCAGCTATTCGGTTACCGTCAATAGTTTCATGGCTGCTGGCGGTGATAACTATACCGTACTGACCACAGGCACTAACCGTGTGATCGGCAGCAATGATCTTGACGCTTTAATTGAATATATTAAAGCCATGCCGCAACCTTTCAATGCCGTGATTGAGGGTCGCATCAAGCGTTTGAATTGATCGGCTGACTAAACAAAGAAGTGCCACTATTCAGTAAAACAGGTTACTCCTGAGGATATGTTGATGGGTTTCACTTCGTTCTACCCATCCTACCCACTTTTGGCTATCCGTAGGATGGGTAGAACGAAGTGAAACCCATCAACTGAAAATCCGCACAGGGCAGATTTTTTAACCTCGCTTTGGGCGATAAAAAGATGTGGCTGTGAAGGCATAAGCAGATAGTTTGCTTATGCCTTTTCTTTTTCAGGCACCTGACGAGTTAGCAGAAAATGTTATGCACGCAATCGGCCAACGGCGGAATCCGGGTTAAAGGCCTCGCGTCAAAATTAATTCACAGTTTGGACCGCCGATCTATCCCGCCCCGCTGCGTTATTCGTCGCTTAAATAGGCCGGCTATTCGCACTCCTCTCGCCTTGCTGGACGGGCATCTCGACGCCCCAAAATGTAAATTAATTTTGATGCGAGGC
>DRJN01000236.1 GCA_011052165.1 Gammaproteobacteria bacterium | reverse complement strand
TTGGGAGCCCATGATGCACCGTCACGGGAGAATTGTCCAGCCCCCGGCCTGCATCGGGAGCCTCGCGTGGGCTCGCGCTCGAAGCCCGGTTGCCATCGCCCTGAAAATCCGCTAATGATAGAAGATGGCACGCGTGACCACGACCTCCCTCACACCGCCTGCTTCGCTACCCCCTGTGAACCGGGCGCAAGCGGTGGGCGTAGGCGAGCCTTTCGGAGCCGTGGTGGCGCCCGAGTTCCGAAATAGACCCATAGGAGAGGCCAACCAGTCTCGGACTTACGCATTAAGACCAATGACTTGCAGAACAGAAAAATCAAGAAAAACTGCGATCCGGATCCGCGGAAAGTAGGTTATAATTGTCGTGTGTGGCATAACTGGATACTACAATATTGCTGGTGTAAACAGAGCTGAGTTTCGTGAGGAACTGAGCCGGGCTGTTACGACGCTGAATCACCGAGGGCCGGATGATTCCGGTCTCTGGTTTAACACGCAGCGGAGCGTGGGTCTTGGGCATGCTCGCTTGGCAATTCTTGATTTATCGCAGCATGGGCATCAGCCGATGGTGTCGGCTGATGGGCGTTATGTGCTGGTGTTTAACGGCGAGGTTTACAACTTTCGGGAGATTCGCGAGGAGCTTGAAGGCAAAGGTTTTCAGTTCAAAGGCAGCGGCGATAGCGAGGTGGTGTTGTCGGCATTTCAGGCGTGGGGTAATGCGTGTGTGTATCGTTTTATCGGCATGTTTGCCTTTGCGGTTTGGGATGAGAAAGAACAGCGCATGTCACTATTTCGAGATCGGGTCGGTGTTAAGCCCTTGTATTACGGCTGGGATGGAAAAGTATTGTGGTTTGGCTCCGAATTGAAGGCGTTGAGGGCATTTTGGCATTGGCAGCCGGACATCAACCACCAGGCGCTGGGTGAGTTTTTTCAGTATGGTTATATCGCTGCGCCCAGAAGTATTTACCGGCAGGTATCCAAAGTAATGCCCGGTCACTGGCTGGAAATCAGCAGGCAAAAGCCTGAACCTGCCCTTCACAGGTACTGGTCGGTACTGGATGCCGTAGCGCAAGGGCTCTTGCAGGCCAGCGAGGATGAGCTGACCGATCAGCTTGAGGATTTGCTCATTAGCGCGTTCAGATACCGGATGGTGGCGGATGTACCGGTGGGCGTGTTTCTATCCGGCGGCATCGATTCGAGTATCGTCGCCGCCATTCTGCAAAAACATGCGGGACAACAGATCCATACTTTCACCATAGGGTTTGAAGATAAAACCTGTGATGAATCGGGCTGGGCAAAGAAGGTGGCAAGTCATCTTGGAACCCGGCATACCGAATATATCCTCGGACTGGATAAGGCGCGTGAAATCATACCCAAATTGCCGCAACTGTATGATGAGCCCTTTGGCGATTCTTCCGGCATCCCGACCTCGATGGTCTCCTCGCTGGCCAGGGAGGAAGTGAAGGTGGTGCTGTCTGCGGATGGCGGGGATGAATTGTTCGGCGGCTACACCAGTTATGCGCTGAACCCGGCACGTTTGAAAGCGATTGCAGGGAAACCTTATTGGCTGCGCTGGCTGGCAGGCAAGGGCTTATCGGCCATGCCGGTGACGGCGATGGCGAAAGTGATGGGGGCGGCCTCGCTGGCAGGCTCATCCGAGTCGCCCAGTAAATTGCTGCGCAAGATGATTAAGCTTATGAGTGTGTTGCCGGATGTCACGCCATCGGCTGTGTTCCACGCCTCACAGGCGCATTTCATGCCTTTGGAGATCGATCGTTTAATCGGCGGTTACGAAGATCCGCGCCGACCGGTTGGTGTATACTCCGGCAGCTTTGAAGAGCAGATGACCCAATGGGATTTTCAACACTATCTGCCGGATGACATTATGACCAAGGTGGATCGCGCCACCATGGGCGTGAGCCTGGAAGGCCGGGAACCGTTACTGGACCAGCGCTTGATTGAGTTTGCTTTTCGCTTGCCGTTGCACCTACGCATCGGAAAACTGGGCCAAAAGCATTTGCTGCGCAAGGTGCTTTATCGCTATGTGCCGAGAATATTGATTGATCGACCCAAGCAGGGATTTAGCATCCCGATCAACCGATGGATGCGGGAGGATAATGCGCGGATGGTGCAAGGCCTTTTATCGTCGGAATCCAGTTTGAACGGTGTTCTTAATCAGGAAATGGTCCATAGGGAAGTGAATCTGTTGCGGAAAACGGGGGTAAATGAAACGAGGGTGTGGCTGATGTTTGTGCTGGGAAAGTGGATGGATATTTATGAAAAAGTCAATATACGAGATTCCGTGAATGTTTGAAAACATACTAGGATACGCTGTTGCAGGTTTGGAGTTTGTATTTGTCTTTCATTTGCTATTGATATTCGCAGATAATAAAAAAGCTTGGTTGCTGCTTATTGTCTTATATCCGTTATACAATCGATTCCAGCCTTATTTTCCAAGCTATAATCTATCCAATATAATTTACATCAATTACTTGACGGTGTTTATTTTTTCTTCTTTTATCGCTGGTGGGTTGAAAGGCAAGTTATGGTACCCGAAATCGAATTTGATGATTGAATTTCTCATATTATCTATACTCTATATCTATGCATTAATAAGCCTCCAGTCTGTGGCATTACTTACCATAAACACTATATTTCTTAGCTTTATTATCATGCGAATGACGGTTGCATCGATGTTCGTAAGGGATGAGCATTTTAAGCGCCTTTTTTTTCGATCTGTATTTTATAGTTTCCTCCTGTCTGTTTTTATTATGTATCTAGAGATAAAACGCTTTGGATTGCCCTTTTCTCCGGCCATGATTACCGCTATGGCATATAGAAGAGAGGCAGTTATCCCAGGAGAGTATTTATCGAATGTTTTTTCTGGCGGATTTCATGAGCCATTACAGTATGCGGTATGGTTAGTTTTAATTATTCCTCTTTTTATGTATGCTTACAAGAGATATGGTGAAAAAAAATACATGATTGGCATCTTTTTAGCATCCTTGTTGACCATACTGATAATGGAGCGTCGGCCTTTACTTGTTCTTCTTTTATATGGTGCTTATTTTGTAATGTCCGCAAAAGGCTACAAATTTATAATTTATACATTAATTATTATTATACCGTCTGCATGGTTTATTAACGCAATGTTGCCGACCTTGATGGCTGCTCCTTTCTCGCACTATGATACGTTGTTTGGAATTTCTATCGATCAAAACGCGTACCGATATATTAAATCTGCCCTGAGTGGCATTGGTCACTTGTTAGAATATCCGCTAGGCACTGGATTTTCACCGCCAGATATAGTTCCAGACCATATAACACATATATATAATTTATATGCTAGCCCTACTAGTCTTACTTATGGTTTTCCTGTTGGGACTGGAGGAATATTTCTTGGGGTTGGTTTTTTTGCATTTATTCCGGTGATGTACTTGGCTCGGATATTATTCAAAGCTAAAGGATATTGGCGATACTATCTGATCCCTTTGTCTATAGGGCTTTTTAATTTCAGTGGCGATTTGGCGCAATTTCATTTAGCGCCGTCTGGGATTTTGCGAGTGACAGCAGATGACATCTACATATCTCTTTACGCATCATTCGTTGTCGCCTTTTTATTAGCAGATCGTTATCACGTATCACAACGATCAAGGGGTACGCTCCATGAGATTCACACCACTACTCGTCGGCTTGACAACCTTCCTACCCGGTCTGCACAATTGGCGATCAAAGGGCATGGGTGAGGGGTCTAATTCTGCCCGTTATTGCTATTCGGTTTGGCTGCGTCATCTTGTGATGATGTATGAGCATGGTTATAGAAACTGCCTGCCAAAGCATTTTGCCGAATTAGGCCCGGGTAACTCACTCGGTGTTGGTTTGGCCGCGCTGTTGACAGGAAGCGAAAAATATTTGGCCTTCGATATTATGGAACATGCAGATATTGCGACCAATCTGAAAGTGTTTGACGGATTGGTGGAATTATTCGAAAATGAGAAAGATATACCCGATGGAAAGGAAATTCCGGATGATCAGCCAACCTTGAGATGCTATGCTTTTCCACATGATATTCTAAGCGAGGAACGCCTGGATCGGGTACTGGCGAAGTGGCGCATTGAGCAGATCCGTTATTCCATCGAGCGCCAAAATGCACATGGGTCAATGATTCACCCTACTTTCCGCGGATCCAGATCAGCGCTTTTTCCGATTTTACGGTGGTCATTTTGCGAGCCAAAAGTTATCCTCCGGAATGGTTAGACAATCCA
>DRJN01000235.1 GCA_011052165.1 Gammaproteobacteria bacterium | reverse complement strand
TGACCTGAATCAGGCTGCCGCTCAGGTTCACCACCAGATTAAACAGCTGCTCTTCCACGTACCCGCGCGCGTTCACCGCCAGGGTCGTGAACGTACCGCCCACCCTCTTCTCCAGGCGGGCATATGAGCTACGGGCGCTGAAGGAAACACGGTAGTAGTTGTTATTGTCCTGGTAGCGGAACATGACACCCGCGTCCTGACCATCAAACGGGTCGCGCGCGGCCAAATCCCTTAACGGTGTGATATCCACACTGAAGCGGTAACCCGTCAACGCCATCAGCGCCGGCAGATAGGAATACGTGCCCAACTTGTAAGACTGATCAAACGGGGTACCGAAAGACTGATCCGCAACATCCGTACTCTGATGATACTCACCGCTGATAACCTGCCAGGCCGAAGATATACCGGAATCATTCACATTCGACCAGGCGCTAACGTCGCTACTGGTAAAATCATAGGCAACCGGCAACCCCGGATCAGACGGTGTAGTCACGTTTACGGCAGGCGACGACTGTGCGGATTCATTTGACGGTACAGCATCATCAAAAGCTGACACGGCGTAGCTGTAAGCTGTACTCGCAATCACGGATTTGTCGTTGTAACTGGTTCCTGCTGTCACCGCAACCACCAGCGCACCGTTCCGATACACGTTGTAACCGGCCACTGCACCGCCACCTATATCCGATGATGCGCTCCACCCCAGATTAACCTGCGTCGGACTGACAGCAGTTGCAGTCAGGTTTTGTGGCACCGTGGGTGGCGACGTGTCGGGTGGCAACGGGGTCGTCACGCTGATCGGCGGCGATGACTGCGCCGACTCGTTCGCCGGTGCAGCATCATCAAAGGCCGATACCGTATAATTGTAAGCGGTATTCGCCGCCAGACCTGTATCACTATAGGTGATCGATGCCACTGATGTCACCAATACGCCATTCCGAAAAACTTTATATCCGGCAACGGCGCCACCACCAACATCCACCGATGCATTCCAACTCAGATCCACCTGGGTCGAACTGATAGCGTTAGCAGCCAGGTTCTGCGGGACACTGGGCGGATTGACATCCGGAGGCATCGGCGTCGTCACATTGGCCGGAGGCGACGACTGCGCCGACTCGTTGGCCGGCACCGCATCGTCATAGGCGGATACCGTGTAGCTATAAGCTGTATTTGCTGTCAGACCGGTGTCGCTGTAGCCGGTGGTCGTCACCGCTATCACCAGTACACCGTTCCGGTACACCCGGTAGCCGGCGACCGAGCCTCCACCGACATCCACCGACACAGCCCAGCTCAAATTCACCTGGGTCGAACTGACCGCGTTGGTAGCCAGATTCTGCGGTACCGTGGGTGGTGAAGTATCCGTCGGTGCCGGTGTCATTACATTGACCAACGGTGATAATTGAACAGATTCATTCACCGGCGTGGCATCGTCAAAAGCAGATACTGTATAGCTGTATGCCGTGTTTGCTGTCAGGCCGGTGTCACTGTAGCCGGTGGTCGCCACCGACACCACCAGCACGCCATTCCGGTACACCCTGTAGCCGGCAACCGAGCCTCCACCGGCATCCACTGATGCACCCCAGTTCAAATTCACCTGGGTCGGGCTGACAGCATTGGCAGCCAGGTTCTGCGGCACTGTCGGTGGGAGGGTGTCGGAAGGAGGAGGAGGTGGTGGTGGCGGCGGTGCAGGCGTCGTCACACTCTCGGGTGGCGACGACCGCACGGATTCATTCACCGGTGTAGCATTGTCATACGCAGAAACCACATAGCTGTAAGCTGTATTGGGTGTCAGACCGGTATCGCTGAAGGCTGTCCCCGACGTCACCGACGAAACCAATACACCGTCCCGATAAACCCTATAGCCCGCGATCGAACCCCCACCAACATCTGTCGACGTACTCCAACCCAGGGTAATCTGTGTCTGGCCGGCCGCCATGGCGCTCAGATTCAGCGGAACTGTCGGCGCAATGACATCCGGTGTACTGCCGCCACCGGTGCTGCTGCTTCCACCCCCACCACCGCCACAGGCGGCCAGCAAGAAGCTTGTCAAACAAACAATCAATAGTGTTCTTACTGTCATCATACTGTTTATGATACCAATTCTCGACACAACAACTACAAATACGCGGGTATCCCGATAAGCTCAACAGGTCGGAATACATCAGTAAAACCCCAACTACCTGAAAAGCACAGTTTGAATTCCTGCCATGGAAGAAGTCCGGTACCGGGGTTTACTACTCGTCGGCATAGCAGCCGACTTCCTTGAACAGGATATATACGATTCGGGTTTTCAAGCAGGCCTTAGCCGGACCTGGCGGTTAATACCCAAGTGCAGCACTGCTGCGCTATTGAAATCACAAGGCTACTGATTCAATTCCTTTCGCGCCACAATGTGTAATGTGGAATCCGCCTGATTTTCAGACGGTTTAAGAATAAGCCTTTCCTTGACTGACTCAGTATCATTTATCCATATTGTAATATCTATATACGTAATACCGCTTTTTACACCGCCGTCTACAATCTCCAGTCTGGCATTGCTGTAGCGGTCGGCCAGGAACTGCGAGTATGTCGGGTCATTCAGCTGCGCTTCATTACGCGAACGTTCACGACCGGCAAACAGGGAAAGCAACACCTGCCGATCTCCAGCCTGCAAGGCATCAAAATAAGTTCGAGCAACCACAAGGGCATCCGGGCTGATCTGCAACTGCCCTGCAGCAAACACCGCCGGCCCATTAGTCACTCCTGCAAACAAAATCAACGTTACAACAAGCGTTCTTATAGATTTACCAATCATTTCCCGACCACCTCTCACATCTTTATTGTTCAAGCACCACGACCAGATAATTGGAATCAGCCCCGCTGGCGCCGGTCGCCAGATTACCACCCAGACTCACCGCACCGGCGATAAACGTCTGAGAGTAGACGCGCAGACTCGGTGTCAGCGGATCCGTGGTCTGAATATTCATACCCGCATC
>DRJN01000234.1 GCA_011052165.1 Gammaproteobacteria bacterium | reverse complement strand
TTCATCCTGCGCCCTCGGAGGTGGACGCAGGATGGTTCTTTAGTCCCTTAGAAATGATTTTCTGTGCATTTTGCATAAACAACCCCGCCGCAAGCGGGCGGGGTATTAAACTCTACCCTGCTGATGGGTTTCGCTTCGCTCTACCCATCCTACTGTTTTTCGCTGCAAGCAGCGGGGAATTAAACCCAAAGAGATCAAAATTAATTTACATTTTGACGCGAGCCCTTAGCGGCTGACCTCGATCCGGCGACCATTCAGAGGCTGTACCGGGCGTGTGCTTTTAGGAAAGATATGGGTAAGTGCGTCTATCTGGGAAGACGACACCTCGACCCTGTTTTTTAGTACCAGCCAGTTTACACCTTCGCTGCAGGGCGGCGTGGTCAAAGAGCCGGAATAATGATAATAGGCCCTGTCTGTTGGCAGCAAATCGCTGGCATTAATTTTAATCGCGGTCTTGCTGTACTCGCCTTTATGGGTCGGCATATGTTTCCAGATTTTTTCTATCAATGGATTACGGGAGCCCTTATTGAACAAGACCGCGACAACCGCAAGCTGGCCGTCTGCAGCTTTGTGCACCAGATGCGCAACCATGTCAGCCGCTTTGCCATCTATCTCATGTTCGCTGGGGCTGTGAAAATGAATCTGTAACAATTTATATCGTTTACCGGCGACCGTAATATAACTGCCCGGTGCATAATTCACCTGAATGGCATGACCGTTGTTGACCACATTGAGTAGCGTAGCCTGATAGCGAAAGGTGATAGCCGGTAGACTCGTAGCATGCGCACCACTGATGTTTATCGGCGACTGGTGTTTGCCAGTCTTACAGGTACTGTACCCAGGTTTCATATCTCCCCAGTGTGCAGGGCCCGTTTCATCACCATAGCCCCAGTGCGCACCCGCATGGTCACTACCGGCCAGTGTTAACGTTGAAAACGATAACAGAAACAGGATAAGCCCTGACTTTAAATAGTGTACAAATTGTTCCATTATTATTTTCTCCTGATATTTTTTTACAAAATGATATGAAGCAATGGAACGAGTATGCCGCCACGTTGTTCTCTTCGCCCATTAGCATTAAACGATCGCATAGCATCATAATAGTTAATATTTCTGACCTGGCAAGCATGCGCCGGATTAACGTTTATTTTGTATTGAATTTTCCGAGAAAATAATAAATAGACACATAAAAAACATTAACATTTAAAACCAACTTCACAACATACTCAAAGATAAACAATCCCGCCGCAAGCGGACGGGGTATTAAACTGTACCCTGCTGATGGGTTTTGCTTCGCTCTACCCATCCTACTGTTTTTCGCGGCAAGCAGCGGGGAATTAAACCCAAAGAGATTAATCGTTGCAATCGGTACAAAACCGCAAAAGAAAACGCCATAGAAAAGTTATTGATAACCGCTTACGAAGAAGTGTCAGTATGGGGATAAAGCGCAACATTAGATTGCACTGAGTTTTGCTATCAGACGACTTTGCTCAGGACGAACGGTGATGGAATCAGATGCACCTTAACAGTAGACGGGTATTTGGAACGCCTGTTTAGCTTCGACCTTTATGTTGTCTGCTGCCAGATCTCCATCACCGTTGCTGTTCTCTCATACCCTATTTTAATCAACGAACTGGCGCGGTGAAACTCAAAAGCACGGCTGGCGCTACGCGGGATCTCTATCAACACATCCGGTGGTGTAGCCGCTATTTTTAATTTAGACAGCGCATTCTGCATGGTCTCGAACGAACTACTGACAAGCTCCAGCATACTCAATCGGGCATAAGCAGGGTTTTTGTTGCCTCGCTGCAGGCTTCCAATAAAGTCGAGTATACGCTGCTGGTAGGGATTGCGGCTGTTGCGTATTTCATCGTTTTCTGCCGCTTTCACTTTGGCCACGGACAAACCGCTGTGTGAAGCATTCAGGTTAACCGCAATGGTTAGATCGTTTCGATCCCGGAGGGTCGGCATCACCGGCACCGGATTCAGCAAACCGCCATCCAGCAAACGCATACCCCGGTATTCATGAGGCGTAAATATCGTCGGCACCGCAATCGAGGCGCGAATAGCGTCGAACAGAGGGCCGTCGCTCAACCAGATCTCTTTTTGCCGCTCGATATCCGCCGCCACCGCCGTAAAATTTACGGGCAGTTCCCTGATCTCGTGTTCACCCACCAGTTCCTTAAGCACCGAGATAATACGCTCGCCCTTAAACAAGCCTTCCGAGCTAAAGGAAAAATCCAGAAAACGAATAACATCGGTACGGCTCAGAGCCAGGATCCATTGCTTAAACGTATCCAGCTCACCGGCGGCATAAATGCCGCCCACCAGCGCCCCCATGGAAGAACCGGCAATACTGCGAATGTCGTAATGATTTTCCAGCAGCCATTCGATGACGCCGACATGGGCGTAGCCACGTGCGCCACCGCTGCCAAGAATAAGCGAAACCGTTTTCCTGTCATCATCCATCAAACCCGTCCCTGTATTGTCTGTCTGTCGTGGGTCAATTTGATCGCAGAATCCGCAGAGCCGCGACACGCTTTTTTCTTTGCGTCTCTGCGTTAATGACACACCTGGGATTCCCGATTTTATAACCGGGTATTCGTATTCAGTCTTTTCGGGTCGTATTGAGATTTTCTTCTTCGACGATGGCCTTATCCAGTTCGTCATCCCGGGCTTTCTCCGCCTTCTCTTCAGCTTCGCTTTCTTTTTCCCGCTCTTCGCGCTGGCGCAGCAGCATGCGCGAAAAAAACAACCCGATTTCAAACAACATCCACATAGGCAGCGCCAGCATGGTCTGGGAGATCACGTCGGGTGGCGTCAGCAACATGCCCACGACAAAAGCCGCGACGATGATATAGGAGCGCTTGGCCGCCAGATCAGCCGGTGTCGTTATTCCGGCCAACACCAGTAAAATGGTGGCAATCGGCACTTCAAAGGCCACACCAAACGCGAAAAACAGTTTCATCACAAAGTCCAGATATTTACTGATATCTGTCATCACCTCCACCCCTTGCGGTGCAGTCGTGACCAGAAAGCTAAATACCAACGGAAAGACAACGTAATACGCGAAGGCCATGCCAACGTAGAATAGAATAACGCTGGAAAACAGCAGCGGAAAAGCCAGCCGTTTCTCATGCTTGTACAGACCCGGTGCGATGAAAGCCCATGCCTGATAAAGAATAAACGGCATCGCCAGAAAAATGGAGGCCATCAGCGCCAGTTTGAAGGGTGTCAGGAAGGGGGAGGCCACCTCGGTAGCGATCATGCTGCTGCCTGCGGGCAACTTCATTAACAGAGGCAGGGCCAGCATGTGGTAGAGATCATTGGCGTACCTGAACAGGCCGGCAAAAATCAGCGCCACCACCACCAGCGCGCGCAACAGGCGATCCCGCAACTCAACCAGGTGGGACAAAAAGGGCTGTTCCTGCTCTTCAGCGCTGGCGCTGGAAGAATTATGTTCACTCATGCTTTAGGATTTTATCGGGGTCAGGAGAATCAGTGGAACCCTCGGCATCGTTATCAGCATCCGCCGGTACATCCATCGGTACATCCAGCATCTGTGCATCCGGCTGTTTTTCAATCGCGGAAGCCGTCTCTCCCTTGGCATCATCTAGGGCTCCAACCAAATAGTCCTTTTCTTCTTCAAATCGGTACTGATCCGTGTCCAGTACATCTTTGATTTCCTTCAGGCCAATTTCTTTCTCCAGTATTTTACGCAACTCGTCCTGCTTGATCTCGCGATCGATATCCGTCTTGACCTGGTTGAGAAAACGCCGGGTGCGCCCCACCCATTTACCCGCTGTACGCGCCACGCCCGGCAACTTGTCCGGGCCAATGACGATCAGACCCACCACTGCGATAACGGCAAGTTCCCAGAAACCGATATCAAACATAAGGCAGGAATGAGGGGGGAGGAAGGGAAGATGACGGCATAATCAGACTCACACTTTGTCTTTAGGCTTGCTGACTTCACCCTCAATGACTTCGCCTTCCTGCTGTTCAAGTTGCGAAGTGCTGGTGTCCTTTTCTTCATCCCTGATAGCCGATCGAAAACCCTTGACGGCTGAACCCAGATCCGTCCCAATGTTGCGCAGGCGCTTGGCGCCAAACAGCAGCAACACAATAAGAAGAATAATAAGCAATTGCCAAATACCAATACCCATAATTTTTTCCTCCACGTCAAACCAACAACATACCGGATATCCCGGTGCGTCTCACCTTAGCCAAAGCCAGGTAAATTGCGACCACCCAGTAAATGAATATGTAAATGAAAAACTTCCTGCCCGCCATCCTTGCCGGTGTTGATGATAGTCCGATATCCAGATTCCAGCCCTTGATCTATCGCAATCGGGTGGATTAACCGCATTATATGCGCAATTAACGCATCATGCTCGGATTCAAGCTCATTCAGGCCCGCAAGGTGCTCTCGCGGGATAATCAGCAGGTGCACCTCGGCCTTGGGGTTGATATCCCGGAACACCACCACCTGCTCATCTTCATAGATCTTATCAGCCGGAATCTCGCCAGCCGCAATTTTGCAAAACAGACAATCCTTCATGACTCACCCCGCGCCGCTTTTTCTTCCAGCCCCGACAGCCCGAAACGCCGACCCAGCTCATCCAGCACGGCATCAACCTCCAGACCCTGCTGCGCCAGCAACAGCATGCAGTGAAACCACAGATCGGCGATTTCATACACCAGATGCCGCGCATCACCATCCTTGGCCGCCATCACCGTTTCCGTCGCCTCCTCGCCGATTTTCTTGAGAATGGCATCCAGACCTTTGGCATAAAGTCCGGCCACATAGGAGCTATCGGGATCGGCCTGTTTACGATCCTCAAGAACTTGCGTTAATTGCTGTAATATATCGCTCATCGTAATTCAGGTTCTGGTATCTTTAACCCTGCTATTTATATATCTCGGCCGGATCCTTGATAACCGGCTCCACTTCGACCCAGGCACCATCCTGCCACTGCTTAAAAAAGCAATGGTAACGCCCGGTGTGGCAGGCAATGCCGCCCTTTTGCTCCACCTTCAGGAGAATCACGTCATTATCGCAGTCCAGGCGAACATCCTTCAACACCTGCACATGCCCCGATTCCTCACCCTTGCGCCAGAGTTTGTTACGTGAACGCGACCAATAAATCGCCCGCCCCTCTTTAAGTGACAAGGCCAGCGATTCACGGTTCATCCAGGCCAGCATCAGAATCGTGCCGGTTTCGGCATCCTGGGCGATGGCCGGGACCAACCCGTTTTCGGTCCACTTTATTTCATCCAGCCAGTTCGTGTTCATCATTTTCAACGCACCTCGATACCCTGCTCTGCCATGCGCTGTTTGGCCTGCTCAATCGTATATTCGCCGAAGTGGAAAATACTGGCGGCCAGCACCGCATCAGCCCTCCCTTCTTTCACCCCGGCCACCAGATGGTCCAGGTTGCCGACACCGCCGGAGGCGATCACCGGCACGCTGACCGCCTCGCTGATGGCACG
>DRJN01000233.1 GCA_011052165.1 Gammaproteobacteria bacterium | reverse complement strand
GTAAAGCCGCCGGCAGAAGGCGAACGTCGCTGCGCCCAGCCGCCCTACGACACCCTCCCGATTCCGCGGGCGGATATCCCGGAGGGTTTCATCCTATCGCGGCAGGCGGACGCGTGGATTCGCGAGGGGCAAGTCGAGGACGTGGCACTGCCGTTTATGCAGGGGGCCATGCTCCATCAGTTCGATTTCAGCCAGAAAGGCTGGATCTCGGGGACTGGTTTGCAGGCCCGATGGACAAGGATCGAGTGGGAAAACAAGATTCTCGCTCCCCAGTTCCTGATGGGTGTGGACCATATGAGTTCGGAAATCGCGGCAACCGCTAAAGTTGTATTTCGCCGAATTGCCCGCAATACGGATGCGCGAACCATGATCGCCTCGCTTGCTGCTCGGGTGCCGTGTGGTGATGTCGCATCAGTTCTTAGAACGCGAGAACCATGGCAACCGCCCGCCTTGGCGGTGATCCTCAATTCCTTATCCCTTGACTCGATTGCGCGACTCAGAATAACGGGAACCCATGTCGACTACCATTACGTGAAGGAGTTTCCGATTCTCTCGCCAACAGCGTTTTCCACCCTCAGGTCAGAGATTCCATCACTTGGGTTGTGCTTGAACGGCGGTTCGGTGTGCATTGCGCCAGAATGGATCGCGCTATCCCAAGTAATAGCAATGGCTAGAGGTCCGCACCATGTTGAGGGCCCTTGTTCTTGGCGCAGTTTGTGGCGAGTTTCGGATGCTGAGCGCTTGCGGGGAAGAAGCTGCGCAGACGCGGCTATCGCCGGACTTGCAGGGTTTAGCGTTAGCGATTTTGTTCACATCCTGGCCGATTGTGACCATCCTCTGGGCGAGGCCCGCGGTGCAACAACAGGCTTCTGGCGCGTCGACAAAGACAAGGACCCCGAACTCCGCCACACGGTCCTGACCCTCGTCGCCTTCCACGACCTCCAGCAGAAGATCGACGCTGCGGGCGGCGACCGTGATGCGGGCATCGAGGCCTTCTGCAACCAGAACGACGGCGAAGGCTGGATGCTGCCCGAGACCCTGCGCCTCGCCGACTACGGCCTCGGCCATGACGATCGTGCCAAAGAGTATCAACCCGTCGCCGGCCGCCTCGGCCCACGCTTTTTCGACTGGCAGTTCGCCCAGAGCCCCGAAGAATCCTGGCGCGAGTGCCACCTTCACGCCCGCAACCTCCTCGGCGAAGCCGGCTACCGTCAGCTTCTCGTCGACCTCGAAGCCGAGAAGCGCCGCGAGCCTGTCCGCCTCGTGGCGGAGGCCGCCACCGAGCACGAGAAGCCGGATCCACAAGGGCGGTTGTTCGAATGATTGAACGGATCGGGAACAAAATTGAGGGGGGGGGGAAGAGGAAGATCCTAAGTGTAAAGGAGACGGAGCGATTAATATTTAAAGATTCCACTCAGGAATCGTTCCAGTTCCTTCGATTTCCGTGTAAATAGGGACGCCATCTTTTTCAACAAGCGGGCTGAAACTCCCAGGCTGGCGTGCATACAAACCAACCATAAACTCAATTGTTGAATTTTCCATGTCCAGCATACAATTAATCATATCGATGCCTTCCTGAGTACGGCGATAAACTGACTCTGAGTTATTTGGCCAGTGAACCTTGAAGCCACACATCAAGTCATCATCATCAACTAAAATCTCTATCAAACCCTTGTATACAGGGTCATAAGGTATTGCTTGATGCTTCTTCCCACCCCAAACCTCCCTAGCAGCATTGTCTAAACCAAAGAATGTGGAGATAAAAAGCTTTGCCTTCGTAATTAATTCATTCAATCTTTCTAGTGATATACTGTAAGCACCTACTGAACCCGTTCCATTTCTAACCCGGAACTGTTTTTCAGTTAGGATGTAGTCAGAGTGGCTAATCGAGTTCCTTAGATTACCATCATAGAATTCATCAAATATATCACCAACTGGAACCCCAGCCTCTTCAGATAACATTTTTATGATTTTGATTTTTTGAATCGGATATATCCCCGAACGTTTAAAGCGCTTTTTCTCCTTGCTATTGGAAAACATGTAGTAAGGATTAGGGCTATAACCTTTACCGAGACGGAATCGCAGGAGGTTGGTTAAGACCTCATATGGAGCATCCATTTCCACAATATGACTATACATCAGCAACCCCATTCGCCACATCGTAAAGTCCTTGTCTGGAAAAATGGTGCCTGAGTGCTCGGATTGAAGAATTGCATTTATATCTTCAAGAATCCCTCTCGATTCAAGGTAGGGATCCCATCCTTTATCTTCCATACCCACAATCCTCAGTAACGAAGCAAAGTATTTTACTATGTCGTTGCCAGTTGGATCTTCCGGTAAGAAAAGGGGACGGAGTGCACCAATATAACGATGCCTCGTTTTTTCAATCTCATCTTCAGTCATCTTTGAACCCAAATACATGGTGATTCCCATTGAAGCATGAACACCGTCGCAGTAGGGACACCGGTTACCCGGCGCCCCCTGCACAGATCCCGGCGTGCGGTTTTTCCGCACCGGGCTCCTCAGCCATGCTCACTTGCGCAGCAGACACTCCAGGTGTCTGTCGATATTTCCGCCAAGAAGGTTGGCCTGTACTAATCGAGCCCGACATGTCCCGGATAGGTTTCCTTTGACGAATACGCATGACTGTCACCCCCTTCCCCATGTGATCGGCTCTACCGTCTCGGAGTACTATGAGGTGATCCGACTCCCTTGCCACCTTCGGCTGCTTCTCCCTTTGTAGGGGTTCGGCGTGCCTACCTGTATCGGGCGTATCAGGCATCTTTAGGCTCCAGCCTAGTTCCGTTTCCTGATTTCTCATTCGTGCCTCAATAATGGGATGGACCCCTCCCTCTTTGTAATCGGCCTTTAGGTGGGCCACGATGATCGAGTCCTATAGTCTATCGGATCATCCAACCAAAGAAGAAAAGGTCATCATGAACATTACAACACTGGGTATCGACTTGGCAAAAAACCTCTTTCAGCTCCACGGCGTGAATCGACACGGTAAGGCCATGCTTGCAAAGAAGATAACGCGAGCGAAGCTGCGAGAGACGGTCGCGAACCTCCCGCCCTGCCTGATCGGCATGGGGGCTTGTGCGAGCTCGCACTACTGGGCACGGGAGCTCGGGAAGCTGGAGCATACGGTCAGGCTGATTGCGCCGCAGTTCGTCAAACCGTACGTGAAGAGCAACAAGAACGACGCCGCCGATGCCGAAGCGATCTGCGAGGCCGTCAGTCGTCCGCATATGCGCTTCGTGCCGGTGAAGGCGATTGAGCAACAAGACATCCAGGCAGTCCACCGGAAAGAATGAAAGAATGGGGTCAGTTCTCGTATTGTAACATCCCTGTAACCGACGTGTGGACTAAAGCCCATGGCAAGACCCCTTCGTATTGAATTTTCTGGCGCCCTTTATCACGTGACCTCACGAGGTGATCGGCGCGAAGCGATTTTCGAGGATGACGAAGATCACTTGATATTTCTGCGCACACTGCGACAGTGGGTCGGGTTATCCGGGGGCAGATGCTATAATGCGCGGATTGATTCTGTTCTCGAGCCCGGAAAGGATGGATTGGAAGGAAAGATCGGTGGCGAGGGTTACCTCCGAGAATCGGTAGTCGCCGAAGTAGCAGCGTTTGAGCGCCGTCCCGCCTTTGAATACCAGGTG
>DRJN01000232.1 GCA_011052165.1 Gammaproteobacteria bacterium | reverse complement strand
GGCCCTGGTGTGTTAATTTGCACCGAAGTTTGATCCAATGAGGCCGGATAATTGCGTTCTTCTCTGGCCCATCCCCGCCATGAACAGATGTTTTACCTCAAACGCTTGTGACGGTTTTAGTGGTTCATTTTTCAATGCAAACGGTTGGTCATATTTGGAATCTAGCGCCAAGTCAACTTGCATACAGGTCCTGGTATCTCGTGTTAAATTGTCATCATGCGTTGCACTTCTACCTCCCTGCAGGACAATCAGATTGCGCGTAAATTTACGCAGTCGATCAGCGAAGTATTCCAGGTGTTCTTTGCGTTCTGTCAGCAAGATCGGTGATCGGCCTTCCTCAAGTGCCAGCAGGGCGTCATCGAATATCAAACTATTACGTTGCTTGTCAGCGAATAGCCATCTGTAAATCTTCTGAATACGCAGATCATTGTCATCGAGAGATAGCCCCGTCTCGCAGATAATGAGCTTGTGGTTGAATGGACGGTGTGTCGCCTGGTTTCGGGCGTCCATGGTAAAGCGAATCGGACCCAACTGCATTTCGATGATGGGGTGATGGCCATCACGACGTTTCACGGTTCTCTTGGTATAATTAGAAACAATTTTTCTCTGACCCGGCTTTATCATGTGAGCAGGAAAAGAATACTTCCGCCCAGACTGAGGGTAAAGAAAAACAAAAGGGTCAATAGAAAGCATGAATAGGGTACATGATCCCTTTTTTGACCGGTTTTTGACCGGTCCAATATGACTATGACTTTCCCCCCATTCCTGTTAAAGTTGCGTGCATGAAAAACCCAATATTACCCGTAGGCATTGGCACCATACTTATCCTGTCGTTGATCCTGTCCGGTTGTGGAATACAAAGCATTCCGACTGCGCTCAACGAAGTTGAAGCAGCATGGTCGGAGGTGCTCAACCAATATAAGAGGCGCTCTGACCTGATTCCCAATCTCGTCAATATCGTGAAGGGTTCCGCCTCGCATGAAAAAGACACGCTCACGGCAGTGGTGGAAGCTCGCGCCAAGGCAACACAGACACAGGTCAGTACCGACCAACTGACGCCCGAGACAATGCGTAAGTTTTCGCAGGCGCAGGCCGGGCTGGGATCGGCCCTGTCCCGCCTGATGGTGGTTGTCGAGCGCTATCCCGATCTCAAGGCCAACCAAAACTTTCGCGACCTCCAGGTGCAACTAGAGGGCACTGAAAACCGGATTACCGTTGCCAGGCATCGCTACATTCAGTCCATCAAGGGGTTCAATAATCTGGTCACCGTGCCGCCCACGTCATGGTTCAATTCATTGTTCCTGAAGCACGAGAAGAAGCCTCAGTTCAGTGTCGATGACGAGGCTGCGGTCAAACAAGTCCCCGTCGTGGAGTTTTGATGGTCACCAGAGCATTGCTGCTACTGAGTTTGCTAGGCTCTTTGTGGGCAAGCCCGGTATTTTCTCTCGACGTCCCAAAGCTTACCGGCCCGGTGGTCGATCTTGCCGGGGTGTTAAGCCGCTCCGACCAGGCGAAAATCGCTGCCAGTCTGTTGCAGTTTCAGCGCAAATACGGGCCTCAGCTTCAGGTTCTTGTGGTGCCGAAGCTCGAAGACGAAACCATTGAGAGTTATTCCATTAAGGTCGTCGATGCATGGAAACTGGGCGCAAAGGGCAAGGACAACGGCGTGCTCCTGTTGGTGGCCACCCAGGATCGTAAAGTTCGTATTGAGGTGGGGCGCGGTCTTGAGGGCGATCTTCCGGATGCGCTGGCGGGACGCATCATCCGCACGGGCATTATTCCCTTTTTCAAACAGGGCCAAACCAGCGCCGGTGTGCTGGTTGGGTTGGGCATGATTGCTGAAAGTGTTGGCGGAAAATTGGAAAACATCCCTGTTCCCCGAATGCGCAGAGCGAAACGCGGGGGAGGGAATCTGGGCTTCCTGCTTTTTCTGGGCTTCTTTTTGATTGCCCCCATGCTCTTTGGACGAGGGCGAAGAAGGGGCGGTGTTGGCACCGCACTTTTAGGCGGAATGCTTTTGGGTGGCCTCATGGGTGGAGGACGTGGCGGTTTTGGCGGTGGTGGTGGAGGCTTTTCCGGTGGTGGTGGTGGAGGCTTCTCCGGCGGTGGGGCCAGTGGGGGTTGGTAGATGATTCATATGACACAGTCCGATCGCGACAGAATTTCACAGGCCGTACTCGAAGCAGAAAAGCAAACAACGGGTGAAATCGTACCAATGATTGTTGCCCAGAGTGATGATTACCCGGGCGCTCGCTGGCGGCTGGCCATCGTTACAGCCTTTTTCTTTGGCTTCCTCTGCTATTTCTTTCTCGACGATTTCGATCCGGTGTGGATTCTCTGGGTGCAGATTCCGGGGCTTTATATCGGTTACGGGTTGGGCACTTTTGGCGCTATTCTTCGGCTATTCATGCTCAGTTCCAAGATTGACGAAGAGGTTCACCAACGGGCGCTACAGGCATTTTTTTCACGCGATTTGCACGTGACAAAAGATCGCACGGGAATTCTCATCATGGCCTCCCTGCTGGAGCGCCGCGTGGAAATCCTCGCTGATACAGGCATCAACGCGAAAGTTTCCAGGGATACCTGGCAGGGGATAGTGACCGACATGATTGGCAGGATTAAATCAGATGATCTCACCGAGGGATTCTGTGCTGCCGTGCACGAATGCGGCGAAGTTCTGGCAAAAGACTTCCCGGGGACTCACGATAATCCCGATGAGATCAGCAATAAGCTTATTATCGAAGAGTAAAGTGAACCGCCGCGTTTGTCTTGAACGAAGCCAAGGCAACATGCACCATTACTTCAGGGGGCTCATGTAATGTCACAGCTACCACCATTACTCGGCCGTATCCTGTGCTGGTTAGGGTTTCATGATTTTCGCGTCATCGACAGGATATTTGGGTTTGGTGTCGGCGGTGAGGTCGAAAAGGCCGAGTGCCGGCGTTGTGGAGGGATCCAGATCGCACGGACGCAGCACGCCCGTCTTCCTGACCAGCTCCAGGATTTTGTCAGTCCGCGTGGTTTGGGTAGACATAATACAGGAACGTTACAATACATCGGGATATATGCACAGTCCCCGATATGTTGTAACAATCCTGACAGGCTGGCTGGGTGACTGCTACCGCCACGAGCAGTATCTTGTACACGGATGCTGCTATTTTTTGAAGGGAATAGAAATGCGAATTTCTTTCAAAATATGTGCATCTACGTTAAGACACTGTAAAAACAGCGTCTCTCATGGTATTTACTCTACAAGTCAATTCCAAGCAATTGTATTTGCAATATTCACCAGGTTTATTAACAATCGAATGGGAGTAGCCGGTATTGACAGGCAATGGCTGGTAATGACTGGCAACATCAAGCAAGAGAAATGCAATCTGGTGTCAGTTCATAAAATGATCAATTACAACGTGTTGTCAGACAAGCGATGGTTTGCCTGTCGGTTTATTGATCATTGATTTCGTCGATAATGATACTGTCTTCACAAACTTTTTCGGTGGCGCGGTAAAAACGTATTTAAAGTGTCCTTGTTTTCCTTGCTGGCGCGGGGCATCTCCGTTATGGCGACCCAGGAAGCAGTCGCATTTTGGCCATCGTATCAAACGATACACGCCGGTTTGGCGTTATGTGCCGTGGATGCCGGCTGGAATGCGTTTTGGGCGGGCGTCGCAGGCTATTCCTGTAACCAGTTCTCCACTTTCAGCCCCGATACCCGGGAGAACTCCCCTACATTTGCGGTCACAACCGTAAGGTCACTTGCGAGGGCATGCGCGGCAATCAGCAGATCGTTTGGTCCGATGGGTGTTCCCTGGCGCGTCAGGTGATGGCGTAACGCTGCATACTGGTGGTCGGCGGGCACTTCCAGCGGCAGGATTTCCAGTGCGGAGAGGATCAGATCGACGCGGTCCGCGAGTTTTGCTGAGTTTGACTTGGCAGCGCCGTAGCGGAGTTCTGCGGCTGCGACGATGCTGGTGCAGGTACTGTCCTCGCCTGCCTTTGTGATCCGTGCTGCCACCATGCCCTGCGGATGGCGGACCAGATCGGACAGGATGTTGGTATCCAGCAAATACGCAAACGATCCGCTCACAGCGGCATGTCATTCAGTGGAGGCAGATCATCATCCACGTCGGGGAAGGGTTCCTCCAGGGGCTCGAGGGAGGCCAGCAGCTTCAGCAGCCTACCTTTGCGGATCGGCTCCACGATCAGGCGGTCTCCCTCCTTGCGAATGAGCGCTTCCTCGCCCTCCAGCTCGAACTCGCGGGGGATGCGCAGCGCCTGGTTGCGCCCGTTGCGAAAGAGGCGTACATGACGTTCATGGGTGGCCATTCGAGTATCCTCCAGTTTAGGCATATGTTTAAGCATATGCCTAAAGATCCGGTAAGTCAACCGTGCCTGTCACGGCGCTGCGTGACACTATCAACGCGACGATCGGGTTCGAGGAATTATCCCGGGTCTTCGATAAATTGCGCTGCCATCCGCCGTGCTGTTTGCATTCACTGTGGCAGTGACCGCGAGCACCTTTCCCGCCGCTGGTCGATCTGCCCCGATTGCTGTCAGCGGCGGAGCATGTCGTGGGTGACACGGATAGCGACGAGGATCTGCGCCTGCTGCTGGCGCCCGGCTCGTCATTGGGTGGTGCGCGACCCAAGGCGTCTGTTCGGGACCGGGATGGGCAACCTGCCATTGTCAAGTTTCCGCACAAGGATGATGAGATCAATACGGTTCTGTGGGAGGCGGTTGCGCTCCGCCTTGCAGCGAAGGCCGGTATCCCCGTGCCCGACTGGCGAATTGAACATGTCGTGAACAAGCCGGTGCTGTTGCTGCGCCGGTTCGATCGTGTACAAGGTCAGCGGCCGGATTTGAGCTCCTGCGAATCCGGCACTCCCGCCATCCCTGGCGGTCGCATTCCATTTCTTTCGGCCATGAGTATGCTTGGCGCCAGTGACAACTATCCTGACACAGGGGGCTTCTGAAAGGCCATTGGTGTGATCTCCTCCTTATTGTTGATAGTCGGGCCATGGGTTTCGTCCTCATTTTGAAAGAAATCAATAAGTAGATTTCTTTCAAAACGCCAGACATTCTGGACTCCTGTCAGGGCAGCCCAGAGGGGCATTAGAATATATAAAACTTGATATATATATAAAGTCTTATATAATTAAGCATATGAAGGACGTGCGCTTTGTGGGTGGCTCATTGGACGATCTCAAACATTTTCCGGCAGGCGCACGTCGGGAGGCCGGTTTTGAACTCAGTAATATTCAGGCTGGGTTGCAGCCAGGCGACTGGAAGCCGATGAATAGTGTTGGAGCCGGGGCTGTTGAAATCCGGATTAAGGATGCGGCAGGTATCTACCGGGTGATCTATGTCGCCAGGTTCGAAGAGGCCGTTTACGTGTTGCATGCTTTCCAAAAGAAGACACGGAAAATACGCAAGGCAGATATCGAGTTGGCTAAAGCAAGGTACAAGACGCTGGTAGAACAGAGGAAACAGAAATGACGATTTCAAAAGGCTATCGCAATGTATTTGAGGCGCTGGAGGATAATCCAGTGATGGTGCAAAATCTGAAGATTCGTTCAGAATTAATGATTGCATTGCGTCAATATATCGAGGATGCGGGGATTGGCCAGAAGGAGGCGGCAGAGGTGTTCGGTGTTTACCAGCCGAGAATCAGTGATCTGATGCGCGGCAAGATCGACAAGTTCACCATCGACAGACTGGTCAACATGCTGGCCCGGATTGGAAAAACCGTGAAGGTGAAAGCTGCGTAAAGTAGCAGATGATGGATTATGACCCAGGCGAGCAACCTGTTCGCAGTCATCGGTTATCTTCAGGAGCAGGAAGGCTATACCGGGAAGTCAAAGCCCGGAAGGTGGCCTAGAGCATTGTGTGGCAGCGTTCTGTCGGCAACCTTTTCGGGCGATTAGCAACAAATTCTGAACATGGTATTTTTCATAGTATCAACACTTATGGACACCATAAAACCCGCGCCAATACTGGATTTTTGCTGTTTGTTAACAATCGAGTGGGAGTGAGGGCTGTCTATCTATACACCTACCCCTTGGCGATCCGCCGGCACTGTTGCGTGACGATTCGTTCGATGCGCTGCAGCGCCGGCTAGCTACCGTAACGTGCCTCGAATGCTTCCCGTTCATTCAATTAATGCCCCCAAATCATCATGAAATGATGCGTTTGCTGCAGCCCTGTTGGTCATGGATTTATAAACCTTGGCGAACACCTTACATTCAGGTACAAGTTTATCTGTGTCTGAAGGAAAAATGCCGAGTAACTTTAAATTATCCTGATACATTGTTTGCGATTCCGGGCAGCTGCCGAGCCTGAACCAGGGACGTATTTTTATATTGACCATTTCATAGGCCGATTTAGCTTTCTTTTTCATTTCCGGTATAGATTCATTGTATGACCGGATCGCCTTGTCCATGACCTTGATACATTCTTTAATGTCATTAATATTTTCGGCAGGATAACCAAGGCAAGGATACTCTTTGTCTATTCTTTGCGGGATCCTGATGCCGCTTTTAGTGGTTTTGATTTCAACGATCGGGACGTGTCTGGTTGAAGGTGCTTCGTTTCCTGCCTGCTTTGCAGCTGCAGTTTTCGATATTGTGTTGCCTTGTGAATTTTCAGGTTGCGTATGAGCCAGATGTTGCTTGTTAGAGGAATTATTAACTAACGGTTTTTTGTAAAAAAGATATTTTATGGATTTTTCTGAAGCGGTAAGCTGAAATACCAGATGATCAGTTTTTGATTCACGACTGAATGAACATTTTAGAGCTGCCTTATTCTCCGAGCAGGCAGATTCTGCATCCTTGAATGATGCTTGCAGCTGTTTTTTTATTGCTTCCACATCAAACTGATCTTTTGCCTTTCTTTTTGGGAAGTATCAGAGGTGTTTCACCGGATCCATGTTCTGATGGAGCACCCGCACAATCGTAATTCCGTTGCATTGTTTCCCGTGGGTTAGTTTCGTGTAGTACAGGATGTGGTTTTCATAAGGAAAGCTGAGTAGCCCCTCAGAGAGTGCTTCCCGTTTGGTTCCCAGATCGGGATTATCAGCAAGGAGTTGTGCGCGTGTTTCCAGGCCATCGAGGTAAGTATCGGCCTGAGAAGCTCCCCACT
>DRJN01000231.1 GCA_011052165.1 Gammaproteobacteria bacterium | reverse complement strand
GGCGGGTCAGGCCTGCTCAACCGAACAGTTGGCGCAGCAGTTATCGGACTGGATGCAGTCTGGTCAGGATATTGCATTGTTAGTAGGTGGGCCGGAAGGCCTATCGACGGAATGCCGTAAACGTGGTCAACCCGGCTGGTCTCTGTCGCCGCTGACGTTGCCGCACCCACTGGTGCGCATTGTCATCGCCGAACAGTTGTATCGCGCCAGCAGCATCCTGAAAAATCATCCCTACCATAAATAAGGAACGAGGAAGATTGTGTAGAGCCAGGAAAAAACACGGGACAAATGGAAGAACAATTTGACATCTATCTGGCGTCGACTTCGCCCCGGCGGCGTGAACTGCTGGATCAGCTCGGTGTCCGTTATTATGTCATTCGCCAGGATGTCGAGGAAAACGTGCAGATCGGTGAGTCGCCTCAGGCGTATGTGCAGCGTCTGGCGCTGGAAAAGGCGCGGGCGGGCTGGAACAGTCTATTGCCGGATAACAGAAAGCCAGTGTTGGGCGCGGATACGGCGGTGGTGATGGGGGGTTCTATTTTGGGCAAGCCTCGGGATCGTGATGAGGGTCTGGCCATGCTGACGCAATTATCCGGCTGCTGTCATGAGGTGTATTCCGCAGTTGCACTGGTTGCGCAAACGGAAGCTGTAAAAGTAAACGCTAGCCAGGTTTGTTTCGATACGCTTGACGCGGCCCTGCGCGAGGCTTACTGGGATAGCGGTGAATGCTGCGACAAGGCGGGCGCGTATGCTATACAGGGGATGGCGGCCGCTTTTATCACCCGGCTGGAGGGCAGTTATTCGGGCGTCATGGGCCTGCCGCTGTTTGAAACGGCGGGTCTGCTGAAGCAGTTTGAAATTGAATTCGGTATAGTCCGCAAAAAAACAAATAAATGATCAGGGTGGGCATGGTTCACCTGTGTTGACCAGATTTAAAAAACAGGTACTGAATAGTTCATGCCTGGCTAACTTTTTCGGACGATCGACATGAGCGAAGAATTATTGATCAATGTGACGCCGCAGGAGACGCGGGTTGCCTACGTGGAAAACGGCGTGTTACAGGAAGTCCATATCGAGCGGGCGCAGCGCCGCGGTCTGGTGGGCAATGTGTACAAGGGTAAAGTCTGCCGTGTCCTGCCGGGGATGCAGGCGGCCTTTCTGGATGTAGGGCTGGCGCGTACCGCCTTCCTGCATGTCTCGGATATTCTCAACCCGCATCCCCCGCGCAATGGTGATCAGGCGCAGGCTGAAGGCGAGCGGGCGCCGGAGACCATCATGCAGCTGCTGCGTGAAGGGCAGGATGCCATTGTCCAGGTGGTCAAGGATCCGATGGGCAGCAAGGGTGCGCGCCTGACGACACAGATTTCCATTCCCGCCCGCTACCTGGTTTATATTCCTGGCGCCGATCATATTGGCGTGTCACAGAAAATTGATGAAGAAAGTGAGCGGCCAAGGTTAAAAAACATTATTAACCAATACCGGGATGAATTTGATCCCGGCGGTTATATTATTCGAACGGTGGCGGAAGGCATATCGGGTGAAGATATCTATAACGATATGCGGTTTCTGCAAAAAATGTGGCGCTCCATTCAGGAAAAATCGACCACTGCCGAAAGTGGTAGCCTGATTCATGAGGACATGCCGCTGGCGATGCGCACCATGCGCGATATGAGTGGTATCGCACTGGAAAGGGTGCGTATTGATTCCCGGACTACGTATGAAAAAGTAAAGAAATTCGCCGGCAAGTTCATTCCCGATCTGGAAGGCAAAATCGACTATTATCCCGGTGAACGGCCCATCTTTGACATTTACGGCGTCGAGGATGAAATCAGAAAATCGCTGGAGCGCAAGGTACAGTTGAAATCCGGCGGCTATCTGGTGATTGATCAAACTGAGGCCATGACCACGATTGATGTCAATACCGGCGCCTTTGTCGGACATCGCACGCTTGAGGAAACTATTTTCAAAACCAACCTGGAAGCGACCCAGGCGATCGTTCGCCAGCTTCGCCTGCGTAACCTGGGCGGCATTATCATTATTGACTTTATTGACATGGCGGATCAGGAACATCGTCGTCAGGTATTGCGGGCGCTGGAAAATTGCCTGCTCCGGGATCGCGCCAAAACGCATATCAGTGAAGTTTCAGCCCTGGGACTGGTGGAAATGACGCGCAAGCGCACGCGAGAAAGTCTGGAGCATGTGTTGTGTGAAACCTGCCCGACCTGCAATGGCCGCGGTTCCATCATGACGGTGGAAACCGTCTGCTATGAAGTTTTTCGTGAAATCATGCGTGAAGATCGACAGTTTGATGCGCAAAAATTTCTGGTGCTGGCTTCGTGCAGCGTGATCGATTTATTGCTGGATGAAGAATCGACCAGTGTCGCCGAGCTTGAAGATTTCATCGGCAAGCCTATTCAGCTGCAGGTCGAAAGTGAATATACTCAGGAGCAGTTTGACATCGTGTTAATGTAGCCTGGGCCTTTAATGCAAAAAAAGCCTCATTATTTACGGCGGCTGCGCCGTTTTATGTTCTACAGCCTGGCGGCTGTCATCCTCTTTTTTGCGGTGTTGATGTCGGTTCTGCGCATGGCGGTGTCCGAGGCCGATAGCTGGTGTGTGGATTTGCAGCAATTGGCGAGCCGCTATCTTGGACGACAGGTTTATATCGAGGCGCTGGATGCACGCCTGGATGGCATTACTCCGGTGCTGGTATTAAAAAATGTACACCTGATGAGCGCCAACGGCAAGACCGAGCTTTTCAGTTTCAGAGAAGCGCAACTGAAACCGGATATTATCGACTCGATTAAAACCCGGACGTTAGTCCCCGCTGAATTTACTATCCGGGGCGCACAAATCACCGTCATTCGGCATAAGGACGGGCGTTTCAGTTTCAAGGGTATGAAGCTGAAAAATTCCGGTGAGGCGGTCAGCGATACGGCCGGCTCGGGTGAATTCGTTGACTGGCTGCTCCAGCGTACGGATCTGCGCGTTCAGGACAGCACGGTTATCTGGATTGATCTGGCCCAAAAGCGGCCAAAACTGATACTCAAGAATGTCAATATTCATCTATATAATAAGGGTGAACATCATCAACTCAAGGCCTCGCTGAAGTTACCCGAAAACCTGGGCCGCAGTTTTGACCTCGCCCTGGATGCCTGGGGCAAGGCGGATCTGAAACCCTCGGACTGGCATGGAAAACTGTACCTGCATGGTGACGGTGTGCATCTGGCGCGCCTGGGAATGATGCCGGTCATCCGGGATTACCGGCTGCTTGGAGGCGTGACTGATTTTAAACTCTGGGGCGAATGGAACAAGGGTCGGCTAAAAGAACTCAGCGGCGATCTCAACGCCTATAACCTGAGCATTGCGCATCCTGACATGCCACAGCCGCTGAAGGTTAAATTACTGGGGGGGCTGTTTGATTACCATCGCGTGCATAGCGGCTGGACATTGGATATCAACCGTTTTCATTTCATGGACAGACAGGGTAGCTGGCCGGAAACCAACATCAGTATCCAGCAACAGCGCCAGGCGTCATCAAATTACCGGCTAACCCGGATACAGGCCAATCGGTTCCGGCTGGAAAATGTCAGCCGTCTATTGCTCCATAGCGGGTTATTGTCGAAGCAACAGACGCAGATGCTGGCCGGCATGACGCCATCCGCTGATATCAGGAATTTTCAGCTCCGTTTTTCCGATAATCCCGATAGATCCGACATCGGACTCCAGGCCCGATTCTCCCGGTTAGGCTTTCATTCCTGGAATCACATACCCGGTGTGCATGGCCTCAGAGGGGATATCAGCACCCAGCATAAACAGATGGTGCTGAGTGTGAACAGCAACCATGCCGTCATAGATTCCCCCAGCCTGTTTCGTGAACCCCTGAAAATGTCAGCCCTGTCCGGCACTGTTAGCCTGCAACGTTATGAACAGGGCTGGCAACTTTCAGCGGATAACCTGCTACTGCAAAACGAGGATATTAAAACGCGCAGTCGGGTGTTGCTGGATATCCCGGATAACGCCGCCTCGCCCTTCATGGATTTACAGATACAGGTCAAAAACGCCAATGTCGCCCATGCTTACCGTTATTACCCGGTTGGCATCATGTCCACGGATCTTGTGAACTGGCTGGACCGGGGCCTCGTCGCCGGTAAGATAGTTCGGGGCGAGGTGATTTTTCAGGGGCGCCTGGGTGATTTTCCTTTCCGGCATAATGAAGGACAGTTTCAGGTCAAATTTGAGGCAAAGGATGCGCGCATCGACTATTTTGATGGCTGGCCGGCCGTGCACGATGTTCATTTGTATGCCGCCTTTACCGGACTGGGCATGGATATTCAGGCGGATGCCGGTCAGATTCTGGACAGTCGATTATCTTCAACCAGCATTAACATTGATGACTTCAGACATTCGAATTTAACTATTAAAGGTGAAGTGAATGGCAGCTTAAAAGATACTCTGCGTTTTCTGGTCGAGAGTCCTATTCAGCCGCAGGCGAAGTCGCTGATAGACAGCTTTCACTATCGTGGCAAAAGCAGGATTGATCTTAATCTTTCCATTCCACTGAGTGAAGAAGTCAGCAAAACACATCCGCAGACTATTCACGGGAAAGTGCATCTTGCTAATGCCGAGGTGCTGATGCTGGATGATCTCGTGGATATGACGGCAATCAACGGCAGTATCGATTTTACCCAGAAAAACCTGTCTGCCACAGGGATTCAGGCCCGGATCATGGGCGGTCAGGCCCTGCTTGATATTCATACAGAAGATAAAGGCGGGACGGTCATGATTGAGGCGAAAGGAAAGATTGACAGTCATCATCTGGCGCAGAAGTTTGGTCTGCCGGCTTCGGTACCCATCAAGGGTCTCACCGATTGGGGCGCAAGCCTGTCTATTCCACGTAAGGCGCAGGCCAAAACGGCAGTGCCGGTACTGCAAATCCAGTCAGAACTGGAAGGTGTGCAAATAAACCTG
>DRJN01000230.1 GCA_011052165.1 Gammaproteobacteria bacterium | reverse complement strand
GCTTACACGGTGTCGGCGATTGATAATGCAGTACCGGCCAACGAGTCGGCGCAATCGACCCCGCCGGCGAATGTGACGACTCCGGCGCCCAGTGCTCTGGAGATCCGCGTCAATGCGGGTGGCAGCCAGTACACGGACGGTGTGGGTAAGGTGTGGGCGGCGGATACCGGGTTCAATACAGGAAAGAAATCGAAGGCGGGCGTTGGGGTGGATATTATCGGTACCACGGACGACCCGCTGTACCAGTTGCAACGTTATGATGCCCCGGCTGTGCCGGAGCTGAGCTACAGTTTCACAGTGCCCAACGGCGACTACACGGTCAACCTGCACTTTGCGGAGAACTATTCCGGCGCGTTCGGCGCGGGTGCACGGGTATTCAGTGTAGCCATGGAAGGTGTGACTGCGATCGGCAGCCTGGATATTTTCGGCACGGTGGGAGCGAACACCAGCTTGGTACGCAGTGTACCGGTGACGGTATCCGACGGGCAGCTGAATATTCAATTTATCCATGAAGTGGAAAACCCCATCGTTGCAGCCGTCGAAATCGTGTCAACCGGAGGTACACCGGACACCAGTCCGCCGACGGTACCGCAGAATGTGGGTGCGACCGCGATCGGTGGGACGCAGGTGGACGTGAGCTGGACGGCGTCGACGGACGTGGGCGGTGGAGTGGTGGCCGGTTACAAGGTTTACCGGGCCGATGTGGGCTTGCTGACCACGGTGACGGGCACCGGTTACAGCGATACCAGTGTGCTGGCGAACACCCCCTATGCTTACACGGTGTCGGCGATTGATAATGCGACACCGGCCAATGAGTCGGCGCAATCGACCCCGCCGGCAAACGTGACGACCCCGGTGCCGGACACCAGTCCGCCTGCTGTGCCGCAGAACGTGAGTGCGACCGCGATCAGTGCGACGCAGGTGGGCGTGAGCTGGGATGCGTCGACGGATGTGGGCGGTGGTGTGGTGGCCGGTTACAAGATTTACCGAGCTGATGTGGCTCTGCTGGCCACGGTAACGGGGACCGGTTACAGCGACACCAGTGTGGTGGCGAACACCCCCTATGCTTACACGGTGTCGGCGCTTGACAATGCAGTACCGGCCAATGAGTCGGCGCTGTCTTCACCGGCGGCGAATGTGACGACACCGGCGCCGGATACCAGTCCGCCGACGGTACCGCAGAACGTGGGTGCGACTGCGATCAGTGATACGCAGGTGGACGTGAGCTGGACGGTGTCGACGGATGTGGGCGGTGGTGCGGTGGCCGGTTACAAGGTTTACCGGGCCGATGTGGGCCTGTTGACCACGGTGACGGGCACCGGTTACAGCGACACCAGTGTGGTGGCAAACACCCCCTATAATTACACGGTGTCGGCGATTGATAATGCAACACCGGCCAACGAGTCGGCGCAATCGACCCCGGCGGCAAACGTGACAACACCGGTTGCAACCGGGTGTTCCAGCATTTCCACCCTGGCATGTTCTGCGGTGCGCGTGATTGGTGGCTACACTGTCAGTTTCACAGGGGCTGACGGAGGAATGGTGGACACCAACGGACTCGGGATCGGTTTTACAATGGTTGATCCACCGACGCTCCCCGGGAACCCAGTCCTTGAGCCCGACGCACCGGGGTATTGGGCAGACAAGTTGGTGGTCGACACAAGCAGTGGCAAACTCAGGATTTCCACCACGGCCGGCATCCAGTACAAAACCGACAATAGTCTCGACAATGCCCTTGGTGTGGGACTGAATCTGCCAGGTGCCGCTGTTACGATCAAGACTACGCTGTCAGAACTCCCGTCCGCTCCTGGTGGCTGGGCACAGGCGGGACTCTGGTTTGGTGCAGCCGACAATTTCGGCCGGGGTACCAGTGAGGATAACTATATCAAGCTTATTGTTGGCTCGCCTTCCAGTGGGCGTTATGTACTACAGACGCTTATAGAGCAAGCCAGTACCCCTGCGTCGAAAAAACAAGTCAACCTTCCTGTCGGCGTGACCTCCCTTACCTTGAAGCTTGTTATCAATCCCGGCGATAGAACGGTACAGGCCAGGTATGACGTTGGAAACGACGAAAAGACACTGCAGACGTTTAATAATGTACCAAATGGATGGTTCAGTTTTGACCCGGCGGGTATCGACCCAACGGTTGCGACGCGCAGTTATGGCGGGATTTTTGCTTCCCATCGCGGTGCACCGGCACCGCAGATTTTCAGTTTTGACGATTTCTCTGTGACAGAAGGCGTTGTCAGCGGTGGTGGTGGCAGTTTCGCGTTCAGCCAGTGGGCGTTCCCGATTCCATCGCCTACATCGATGGTAACAGGGCCGGATAACCGGCTTTATGTGACGGAGATTTCCGGGCTCGTGCATGCGATTACGCTGGATCACAATTCACGGACAGTGATAGACGATCAGGTGATTAACACCATCCAGTCCACGCATACAGGTGTTCGCCTGGCACTGGGTATCACCGTTGACCCGGCATCGACTCCGGATAACATCGTTCTTTGGGTGTCACACACGGGCGGGGCTGTAGGCAGCGGTGTGGAGAGTTCAGGTATCGTCTCCAGACTGTCGGGGCCGGGTTTCCTGACCAATGAGGATCGCATCACCGGTTTGCCGCGGGGCGTCGGGGATCATGCGCTCAACAGTATTCATTTTGGTCCTGACGGGAAACTGTACCTGGCCGCTGCTGGCAATACCGGTGCCGGTGCGCCTAACCTGGCAAATAATGAATTCGGCAATCGGCCGGAGCAGCCGCTTTCGGCAGCCATTCTGGTTGCCGATGTGAACGATCCGGGTTTCCAGGGCAACTGTGCTACGCCGGCCGGTCAGTTTGGGATTCCCACGACCTGTGATGTTGCGGTTTATGCGTCCGGTCTGCGCAATGCCTATGATTTCGTCTGGCATAGTAATGGCGAGCTGTACGCACCGGACAATGGCCTGGGTGTTACAGGGACATATCCGCCGTTCCCGACGCCTCCATGCACGGGGCTGGCCGATACGTCCACAAATAATCCCGGTACCCAGGATGACTTGTTGTACAGAATACTCCCGGGCAAATATTACGGGCACCCGAATCCCTATCGCAACGAGTGCGTATTCAAGGACGGTTCGATCCAGGGCGTGGCGCCACTGCCCAATTTCGAACCGCCGTTGTTCAATCTCGGCAGGAATCCTTCGGCGGATGGAACGATCGATTACCAGGGGGATGCGTTCTACAGCAAGTTAATGGGGCAATTGCTGATCGCCAATTACTCCAAAGGAGATGATATTACCCGCATAAAACTGTCTGCCGACGGGACCTCTGTGCTCAGCTCGGGCAGCCTGATCGGCGGTTTCCAGGAGCCGCTTCCACTGGCCCAGGATGATGCCGGGAATATTTACGTCGGAGAATTGACCAGCCAGCAGATTACGGTCCTGGTGCCGTTGCCGCTTATCCCTGCGCCAACCGGAAGCTGGACCGCCAGGCAACCCGTTCCGGAGGCAATTCTGGATGCGGGCGGTACGGCAGTGGGTGACAAATTGTACATGGTGGGCGGTAAGACAAGTGCCGCCCATGTTTCCAGTCTGTATATCTACGATCCCGTTAACGACAGCTGGTTAGCGGGCCCGGATTTGCCGGGGGCGGCTGTAGAGGATTCTGCGGTTACCGGGCTTGCAGGGAAGCTTTATGTGTTCGGTGGTGGGACGGGACCCTTCTCGGGTGCGGTAAACAATGCAGCTGTATTCGACCCGTCGACTTCCACGTGGACGTCGCTGGCGCCCATGATTACCGCTCGTGCAGGTGCCACCGCCATGGCTGCCAACGGGAAAATCTATGTCGCGGGTGGTATGGCCGCTGATGGCGCGTCCCTGGATAGTGTCGAAATCTATGATCCGGTGGCTGACAGCTGGACTCCGGGCACTGCCATGCAGACACGCCGTGACAATCCCGGGTCAGCCGTGTTTAACGATAAGCTTTACGTATTCGGTGGCAGAACCCGGAATGCTGACGGTTCCACCGTTAATGGCACGCTGGCAACCATTGAAATCTTTGATCCGGCCACAAATGCCTGGACGTTTGGCAGCCCCATGCCGACCGGTCGGCGCAGGATGGTGGTGGGTACCATAAGCGGTCGTGCCCAGGTTATGGGTGGCGAAAACCCTGTCTTCTCCCAGAACGAAGAATATGACCCGGCAACGGACAGCTGGCGGACCCTGATCGCAATGTCGGTACCCAGCCATGGTGCTGTTGGCGCAACCATTCGAGGTGTGGTCTATGCTGCAGGCGGCGGGCCTGTCGCAGGAAGTTCATTCACAAACGCGAATGCAGCTTTTACGTACTAGATAAGCGCATCATCGAGGTGATCAGCCAGTCGCAGGCTTAACTGAACGATAGTGAAAGTCGGGTTGACGTGTCCGCTTGTTGGGAAAACGCTACTGCCGCCGATATACAAATTCCTGATACCGAAAACCTGAAGGTTTTTGTTAACGACACCCTGCTCCGGCGATGTCGCCATACGGGTGGTGCCCATATGGTGATTCCCGCCAACTTCGTCGTGCGAAGTATCCGGAAACGATAATGCAGAATCAACTAACCAGTTCGACAATCTTACCCGCCCCAGATCCTTCCGGGCCATAACCCTGCCAACTTCCAGAGCGCTTTGCTTCAGCGTGTGCTTGTCCAGTTCTGTCAGTTGCCAATCGACATCAACGCGCCGATTCCCGAAACGGTCGACTTCCTTGCCCAGTTTTATCCGGCTGGCAGGGTTGGGACTCTGCTCGGACGCAGTTTTAATATGAAAATCATAGGGGCAGTTGACGCGTGAGTCTCCCTTGGCGCTATCGGCAAGGGGCAATAGTGTGTCGGATTCGCAAATGAATCGCTTTAGTCTGGTTTTAAAAGAAGACGTGTCAGGCGCAGTGCCGATTCCCTCTTTGGGACGGAATCGCAGCCCAAAACTCAGAATTTTCTCCTTCTCCTGGAGATTCCGTGTAGGTTCATAAAATGCAGTTTCAAGGCCGGCTTGTTTTACACCGGCATAGCGAGCGAAGGCCGGGTGACTATGATTTGCCAGCACGGAAGCAACAATAAAATGCGGGTGCTCCATGAAAAAACGGCCAACCAGGTCGTTGCTATTACCTATGCCGTGTTTTATCTGCCGATTCGCGTTCAAAAGGGTGCGGGGATTTTCGATACCGCCATGGCATAAAACGTAATAACCGGCCTTTGCTTCGAAGCCTCCCCCATTATAATTGGAGACAACTAACGATGATACGGAGTCCGCATTTTCATCGAGATTAAAATCGACAACATTCGCATTTAATACGCAGGTGATATTCTCGGAGGATTCAATAGCTTTACGATATTTAATGCCAAAACGTGTTATTGGCGAGCTGTAGCTGAAATCAATTTTCTCCAGGTTCGGGTCTTCCCCATGCAATTGAAGATAATCCGGTACGCGGGGTGTCTCTATGTCCAGGATATCGGCAGTCTCAGCAAAATACGGATCCAGATCTTCCTTCTTTATCGGCCATCCACTATAGGGAACATGATTGCGCTTCTCGAAGTTGTCCTTGTTCAGTGCGTGACACCAGCCACCCCAGTGATTGGATGTGCCTCCAAAAAAACGCTGCCTGCTGACATTACTGGGGAAATAGTCCAGGCCCGTATTTGAGCCTATGTAGACTTTGTTGGATGTTTGCGTGAATGTCAGTCCTCCCGCTTCCAACAGCAGGACGCGATGCTGTTTTTTGGCGAGTCTTAAAGCCAGCGATATGCCGGCCGGGCCGGAACCACTGATACAGACATCAAAGGGCACGCCAAGGGCTGCTCCTTCGGGAGCATCCAGATCGACCAGCATGGTTTATTCCCCGGTCCGGTTGTCTACCGGGTCATCGGTGCGAAGTACCCAGCCATTATGAAGATACAGGCCCCGGGCTTTCAATGGGGCGGCAATTTCATTGGTATTTCCGTACGCTGTGCGTTGCGTGCTGAAAATGGTGGCGCAGGACGTTAGAAAGGCCAAAAACTGTCGCCTGGAAATCATCGAGTTAACCTTATTCGTTAAGTGGGTTAAAAAATATACTAATCAATCGTCGCCAGGTTTGCACATTACCATTATGGCGCGCTGCAATAATCTTGTTGAATGAAATGAGCTATATTGGGTAATAAGCTGTAAAATAATAAAAAATAGCGTTAAGAGCTAATTTTTTGGAAAAGGCGATGTTTAAATAACTGGGAAAATATGTTAAAAAGACGCAACTTCAATTTGAAGTAGCAAAGGGATTTTCTAAAAGGCGTCTGTGCAGGGAAGTTTTTGAACGCTACGTATAACAATAATAACTTAACTTTGGATGGACTGAAATGCACGTAACAGAAACTACACAGTCTGTAAGCCTGTTGCACACTGGTTTGCGAGTTCCCGCCAGTGTTTCGAGACGGTTCTTTATCGTCTTTCTTCTTTATGCCATTTCGGCCGTGTTCGCGGCTTCCGTATGGGCGGTGGATATCCGTGTCAACGCGGGTGGCAGCCAGTACACGGACGGTGTGGGTAAGGTGTGGGCGGCGGATACCGGGTTCAATACCGGCCGGCTATCGTCCACGACAACGAATATTCTCGGGACGACGGACGATCCGCTGTATCAGTTTCAGCGTTACGACAAACCCGCTGTACCGGAGCTGAGCTACAGCTTCGCGGTGCCCAACGGCGACTATGCGATCAATCTGCACTTTGCGGAGAACTATTCCGGTGCGTTCGGCGCGGGGCTGCGTGTGTTTGATGTCTTGGTGGAGGGGACGCCGGCCCTCAACAGCGTGGATATATTCAGCGAATCCGGCGGTGCCAACAGCGCGCTGATCCGCACGATCCCGACGGTAACGGTGAGCGACGGACAACTGGATATCCAGT
>DRJN01000229.1 GCA_011052165.1 Gammaproteobacteria bacterium | reverse complement strand
TGGCACTTTAAAGCCCTGGCCAATACCTTTGCTCTTTCTACACCTAAATTTATTCTATCGTTCTCTATTGCTGAAAGAGTTGACTGGGGTATACCCGTTATTGATGCTAGTTCATTTTGGCTTAATTCTTGTAATTCACGAATAACTCTAACAGATTCGCCAATTGAGACATCGACTCTTTTTTTTGATTTCCTATAGTCTTTCATATTACTTTTTCCTGTAATCAGGAGCAGTTACGTTGACTATTTTTACAAAAAATTCTTCATTTTAATACCCCGGGCACTGGCGGCGGGGTGATTTTTTGCCGCTAGAAAACCCGGTTATTTCCCTGAAAAATGTATAAGACCTTTAATCGCCTGCTGTAAATCTGCCGGGTATACCAGTGTTTTACTGTTGTCCGACTGGGCAAGTTTCTTCAGGGCATCAATATACTTCTCGCCCAGCAAGTACATCACCGGCAGCTCATTTTTAATGGAATTATTTACTTTAGTAATGGCATTGGCGGATGCCTCAGCCAGGAGAATGGTGGCCTCCGCTTCTTTTCTCGAGGCTTCCAGTTTACCTTCAGCTTCCAGTATGGTTGCCTGTTTCTGGCCTTCTGCCGTTGTCACCGAAGCGCGGCGCTGACGTTCTGCTGCCGCCTGCTCTTCCATCGCTTTCTGCATGGTGAGTGAAGGATTAATATCCTGAATCTCAACGGTTTTTACCACCACACCCCAGTCAGCAATATCATCTGAAATAGCGCCTTTCAGTTTCGATTTAATCATATCACGCGATGACAGCGCTTCATCCAATTTCATTTCACCGATAATCGAGCGCAACGATGTTTGCACCAGCGTGGCTAAAGCCAGCACATAATCTTCTACGCCATAAACGGCTTTTTGTGGATCCACCACATTAATGTAGGCCACCGCATTGGTCGTAATAACAGCATTATCTTTGGTAATAACCTCCTGCGAAGGAATATTTAAAACAATATCCTTGGTAACGATTCTGAAGGATATATTATCGATATACGGGATAATGATATTAAGCCCTGGATTTAAAGTTTTGTGGTATTTTCCGAGTCGCTGGACAACGTATTTTTTCCCCTGTGGCACAATACTGACACCCATTATCATGGTGATAAATACAACGCCCAGCAATGTTAATACAATATATAAAGTTTCCATATCAGTCTTCCTTAAGCCCCGTTTTTAATGTTTTTTTGCAAGCAATTTATTGCCCAGAATTTTTGTCACGCTAACGCGATCACCCAGTACTAATTGATCTTCACAAATAATATCCCATTGTTCACTGCCCACTATGGGCACCGAAAATTTGACGCGTCCGTGCCCGGTTTCATTATTAAAGGCCACTACTGTTGCAGATTGTCCAATCAGTTCTTCCAGGGCCATGCCTGAAAGACTACGGGTCTGCATTATTTTGGTGCCATACTTAAACCAGGTTACCAGACAGATAATGGATAACACCATCCATAAGATTAATTGCGTATTAAATGTAAGCACAACAGCCGATAAAGTAATACCCACAATGACGGCGCTTATCCCTATCCAGAGAAACACAAAGCTGGGAACAAATATTTCGGATGCCGCCAGTATCAGCCCAAAAACAATCCAGTGCCAGTAATGAATGTGTGAATTTAACCAGTTAATCATTTTTCTATCCTGTTGCGGGTATTTGCCCTGCGTATAATAATGGCTGTTTTATACTTGATATGATTCTTTCCTGCACATCTGCCTCTGATGCAGATGCGTCAGTTCTGCGAGCGGGCAGGGCTTAAGGGTAGCATGTGTTCGCTCAGTCTGTGGTGGCCGCCGTTGCGACACCGGTCGGGTGGCTGTCCGAGCGCCTCAGCAGGAAGACCAGCGGGAGGGTGAAGAGCGTGATGAACATCATCAGACGGAAGTCGTCGAGATAGGCGATCTGGGCCGCCTGACGCGTCACCTCAGCGTTGAGCGCCATCAGGCCCGGCGGGGTGTGGATATTCCAGGCGTCAGGCAGAAACGGAGCCTGATATAAGGGGTTATACGGACTGACATGCTGTGCCAGACGGGCATGATTGACCTGAAGATTATGGGAAAACAGCGTAAAAATGACCGAGATGCCGATGCTGCTGCCGATGTTGCGCACCAGGCTGAAGATACCGGCCGCCTCGGTGCGCAGGGTGGGCGCCAGGGTGGAGAAGGCAATCGTGCTTAAGGGGACAAAGATCAACCCCAGCCCCAGGCCCTGTACCACCCCGCTCCAGATGATCGCGCTTTCGCTGATCTGTAGGTTGAACTGGGCCATCATCCACAGCGAAACCGTGGTCAGTATGAAGCCGGTGAAGATGAGCAGGCGAGTGTCGACCCGGTTGACCAGTCGTCCCACCATGAACATGGATATCATCGTCCCCACCCCGCGGGGCGCCAGGATCAGGCCAATGGTGAACACCGGGTAGTCCATCAGCGATTGCAGGTAGGGCGGTAGTATCGCAATCGTGGCCAGCAGAATGATCCCCACCACGAAGATCAGGACCAGTCCCATGGTGAAATTGCGATCCTGCAACAGGCCTGGATCGAGGAACGGGTGCCGGGTGGTGGCGGAATGCACCAGATACAAATAGAAAGCCAGGCCCATAATGCAGGTCTCGATGACGATCTCCGGTGATGAAAACCAGTCATTGTGCTGGCCGCGATCGAGCATTAACTGCAAAAAGATGATACCCAGGCTGAGAAACACAAAACCGGATATATCGAAGGGCCGATCCCGCCTCTGCGGGGTCTCGGGCACCACGGCCAGGATGCTGAAAAAGGCCAGGATCCCGACCGGCAGATTGATGTAGAACACCCAGCGCCAACTGTAAAACTCGGTGAGATAACCTCCGAGCGTAGGCCCGAGAATCGGTCCTACCATGATGCCTATGCCCCACAGCGCCATGGCCGTCCCGTGGCGCTCGCGCGGATAGCTGTCCAGCAGCACGGCCTGTGACAGGGGCACCAGAGCCGCCCCGGCCACGCCCTGGAGCAGGCGGAAGATCACGATCTCCTCCAGGGTCCCGGCCATGCCGCACAGCATGGACATGATGGTGAACATCGTGACGGAGATCAGGAACAGACGCTTGCGCCCCAGCCGGGCGGCCAACCAGCCGGTGGGTGGCGTCATCACTGCCGCAGCCACGAGATAGGAAGTCAGGATCCAGGCCACCTGATCCTGGGTAGCAGAAAAGGCACCCTGCATGTGCGGCAGAGCGACATTGACGATGGTGGTGTCGAGGACCTGCATCACCGTCGCCAGCATCACCGCAAAGGTGATAAAGCCCCGGTTCAGACCATTGCCTTCCTGGTCAATGGGCATCGCATTCGCAGTCAACCGCGAAATCCGGGACGATGCCTGCCAGACTCCGTAACGCCAGTCGAACCAGTCGGGTTATCTGCGTCAGCCGTGTGCGAGGTCTTGCCCAGCCAGCGCTGGATGCGCCGCTTACCGGTATCAATATTGACCGTGACGCTCATGCCGCTACGCAGCACCGCCCCGTGATGGCGATCCAGCAGGGCCAG
>DRJN01000228.1 GCA_011052165.1 Gammaproteobacteria bacterium | reverse complement strand
GGCGGGGCTGGCGGAGATGCGTAACGCGGGGGCCTCGACTATCGCACAGGACGAGAAGAGTTGCGTGGTTTTCGGAATGCCGAAGGAGGCCATCCGGCGCGGTGCCGCCGGGCAGGTGCGCTCGTTGAGAACACTGGCCGGCGGGATCATGGAATTTGGAGGCGGCTCATGAGTGAGCCCGGGGCACGTTAACCCGGTGGGTCACCGTGCTCAGTATGCGTGTTGGCGACTGAGTCGAAGCCTTTTTGGAAACCCGGATATAGCCAGATAAATGCGCGAATACATTTTTTGTTCGCGGTCTTCAATTGGGTGCCTCGCTCTGCGCTTGGTGTATTCGTTATGGGGAACCCAATCGACTTTTGGCTATTCTGAACTCCAAAACTTGAATTAGTTTGTGCGTTGTGTAGGGAGAATTCGATGGCGGACCCCAGACCTCAGACCACAGATCCGGAACACATCCCTGATACCGAGCGGATGAGTTACGACCGCCGCATCAGTATTCTCGCAAGCTTTATTTTAATCTTTCTGACCGTTGGCGCAGGCCTTTCGGTCTTCATGGTCATGCAGCGCCGAACCGAACAGATTATCGATAAAAGCCTTCTGCGATCCCTGGAAAACAAGATTCAACTCTTCGAACTCAGAATTAAACGAAATAATAACGCCACCCGGACGATCGCCAGCCGTTCATCCATTATCAAAGCACTCAAGTACCTTGATCGACACCCGACCAACCTTGCTGCGATCAGTGCCGTACAGCAAGCAGCTGATACCTTTTTATCTACCGGATTTTCTCTAGTCCAATTCACAACACTGAACCGAAACATCGTTTCCTCGGCCGGTACACTCGCTTCATCTCCTCAACTGACCGTATCCCTAAATCTTCCCGTCAGAACGCATTTGCTTTGGGTTAACGATGCTTTCCTTCTGGTGCAAAAGCTACCCATGCTCGATGCAACGCACCAGCGAGTCGGTTGGTTGACCACCGAGGCTCGACTGCCCGATCTCACTCGGATGATCAAGGAAACCGGCGACCTCGGGAAGACCGAGGAATTTGTCATCTGCAGAAAATTACACACGACTATGCAATGCTTTCCAAGCGTGCTCAGAAGAGGGCACGTATTCCGCAATTTCCCCCTAAAATTCAACAACTACACACTGCCTATGTTTTACGCCCTTGAGGGGAGAGCCGGACTCATCACCACTCGGGACTATCGTGAACAACAAGTTGTTGCAACCTACGCGCCTATCGGTGATCTTGGCCTGGGCGCAGTCCTTAAGGTTGATACCAAGGAACTCTATTCTCCCATTTATGAACGGATAAGCTATGTCATCTATGCCCTGTTGTTCGTCCTGGCGATCGGCCTGTTGCTACTGTACTGGATGGTCAATCCGCTGATCAGGAAGCTTGCCTTCTCCGAGCGTAGCGTGCGCGATAGTGAAGCACGTACCCGCACCATCATCGAAAATATCAATGAAGGGCTAATCATTACCTTCGATACGGGAGAAATCCAATCCATCAATCCTGTGGCCGAGCGACTGTTTGACTATGCGCCCGGCGACCTAATCGGCCGGAGCATGCTCGATGTCATCAGTCCCGACAGCTACCCGGAATACCGCGATCAAATTCAGAAATACGCGGCCCGGAGCCAATCCGACATGTCCACCTGTTTCGAGCTATGCGTCCTCCGACGCGGTGGCCGAGAATTCTCCGCAGAGATTCGCATCAGCGATATGCTGTTGCGCGGTCAGCATAAATTCATCATTACCCTACAGGACATCACCCAACGCAAGAAAATCGAGGCCAAGATCCTGCGCTTCGCCACTTATGATTGCCTGACCGACCTTCCCAATCGGAGTCTACTGGAGGATCGGATCAAACAGGAGATTCAAATCAGTCAACGAAATCACAAGCGTTTCGCCGTCGTCTACGTCGATCTGAACGACTTCAAGTCCATCAACGACTCACTGGGACACGATGTTGGTGACGCCCTGCTCAAGGTGGTGGCCAAGCGTCTAAGTGGCTGTCTGCGTGGCAAGGACACTGTGGCTCGCCAAGGTGGCGACGAATTCATCATCATCCTTTCTGATATCGACCATGTGGATGATGTCGCCATCGTAGCGCAGAAAATACTCGACGTCTTGGGGAAGACCTATCTTATCAAGAGATACGAGTTGCATAGCAGCGCCAACCTCGGCATTTCCCACTATCCGGATGACGGCCAAGACGTGATCACCCTGCTCAGAAATAGTGATGCGGCAATGTATAAAGCCAAGTCCTTGGGGCGGCACAACTACTGCTTTTATTCCCCAGAGATGGCCGCCAAGACGATGGACCGCTTAATAATGAGAAATAATCTCCACCATGCCATCAATCATAATGAATTCACACTGCACTATCAGCCGATTGTCTCTATCGTCAGCGGCGAGATGCTTGCCGTCGAGGCACTGCTACGCTGGACCCATTCTGTGATGGGGTCGGTTCCACCCGCTCGCTTTATTCCAGTTGCAGAGAAGTCCGGTCTCATTCTTTCGATCGGGGAATGGGTATTGGAAACCGCCTGTCGGCAGATTTGTGCGTGGGAGGCCGAGGGTATTTCCATCGGACACACCGTGGTTAATCTTTCTCCACTACAATTCCGTCAAACGGATCTCGTCAAGCGATTCACCCGCATCATTGAGGACACTGGCATTGACCCTAACCGACTCGGCATGGAGATCACCGAGAGCGTCATCATGGAAGACCCG
>DRJN01000227.1 GCA_011052165.1 Gammaproteobacteria bacterium | reverse complement strand
CCAACCCTCGTCGCTCTCGCCCATCCATGGGCTTCGCAACATAAGGTCATCCATGACCAAATCCCGGAGGGAGAGGGGGCTATGGTGCAAATACTTATTCAACGATTAATATTTAGCTACTTGTCCCCAGCCACTCGCGACGGTCAGCAGGATAATTGTTTTTTAATCATCTTGCTGACCGAACCCATATCGGCGCGACCGGCCAGTTTGGGTTTGAGCAGGCCCATGACCTTGCCCATGTCCTTCATGCTGGCGGCCCCGGTGGCGCTAATGGCCTCGTCAATCAGGCGACTGAGTTCATCTTCTGACAGTTGCTCGGGCAGGTATTCTTGAATGATTTCTATTTCAGCCGCTTCCTGGGCCACCAGCTCATCACGGCCGGCCTTGCTGAACTGCTCAATAGAGTCCCTGCGCTGTTTGAGCATTTTCTCCAGCACGCCGATAACCTGATCATCATCGAGCGTGATACGTTGATCCACTTCGATTTGCTTAATGGCCGCCGTAATCAGGCGTAATACAGCCAGCCGATCTTTGTCCTTGCTGCGCATGGCAGTTTTGACATCATCGCGAATGCGGGTAGTGAGAGTCGCTGTACTCATGATCGTAATTCACGTACTTCCTGGCTTAGAAGCAGGAACCCAGGCATCAATAGAGGCGTTTGGTGCGGGCGCGTTCGCGGGAGATCTTTTTTTGGTGACGCTTTACCGCCGCGGCCATTTTACGTTTGCGAATGGAAGTCGGTTTTTCGTAGAATTCACGGCGGCGAACTTCAGACAGGACACCGGCTTTTTCACAGGCGCGCTTGAAGCGGCGCAGAGCGACATCAAAGGGTTCGTTTTCTTTTACGCGTACAAATGGCATGTACCATTCACCTCAGGTTAATAAGTTGTTCAGTTCAGCCCGTATAAAGGCAGGGCGCGCAAGTTTAATACCCCCGCCGGGCAATTGCAAAAAAAACACGACAACGGGTACGAAACAGGGCCGATCCTTTTAGATTTGAGACTAAAATGCGAAGTCGGGCGAAATTATCAGAAAAAAAAAGAATCAAGTACAGGATAATAACGGATATGTTGATACTCGGAATCGAGACCTCCTGCGATGAAACCGGCATCGCGCTCTATGACAGCGAGCGAGGCTTGCAGGCGCATGCGCTCTACAGCCAGATTGAACTGCATGCGCAATACGGCGGCGTCGTCCCGGAACTGGCCTCTCGCGATCATGTGCGCAAGATTCTACCCTTAATCCGGCAGGTGCTGGAGAACGCGCAGGTTCAGCGCCACGAGATCGAGGGGGTGGCTTATACGGCCGGGCCGGGGCTGATGGGTGCCCTGTTGGTGGGCGCCGCCGTTGGCCGCAGCCTGGCCTGGGCCTGGGGTGTCCCGGCAGTAGGGGTGCATCATATGGAAGGGCATCTGCTGGCCCCCATGCTGGAGGCGCATCCTCCCGCCTTCCCTTTCGTCGCACTACTGGTGTCCGGGGGCCATACCCAGCTGGTGCAGGTTGAGGGCGTGGGTGAATACCGGCTATTGGGTGATACCCTGGATGATGCCGTGGGTGAAGCTTTCGACAAGGCTGCGAAAATGATGGGGCTGGGTTATCCGGGCGGGCCGCGCATTGCCGAGCTGGCGTTGCAGGGCAATCCTGAACGTTTCACTTTTCCGCGGCCGATGGTGGATAGGCCGGGGCTGGACTTCAGTTTCAGCGGCCTGAAGACGTTCACTCTTAACACCTTGCAGAAGCATATTCTGGATGATCAAGGCCAGGATGAACAGACTAAAGCCGATGTGGCGCTGGCGTTTGAGCAGGCGGCAGTGGATACCCTTGCGATTAAATGCAAGCGGGCACTGGCACAAACGGGTTTGCGGCGTCTGGTAATCGCAGGCGGAGTCAGTGCTAACACGCGCCTGAGGGAGAAACTACAGGCCATGACCGCCGGCCTGGGGGCAAAAGTCTTTTATCCGCGCCTGGAATTCTGCACCGACAATGGCGCCATGATCGCCTTTGCCGGTTGCCAGCGCCTGCTCGCCGGGCAGCAGGAAGACCTCGGTTTCGAAACCCTGCCGAGATGGGCGCTGGAAAAGTTGCAGGCGGTGTAAATCGCAGGAGCGGGCAAATCCCGCTCCTGCGATCTAAATGCGAAATTAAAATGACTCCCTGTTTTATTCTTCCTCGCCACTCAACAGCCGTTTGATATTGCTGCGGTGGCGCCAGTAGAGCAGAGCGGTCATGAGGAGGGTCACGATGAGAAACTCCCGCGAAGGAAGGATTAGCCAGACGTAAAACGGCGCCAGCAAACTGGCGACCAGCGCAGAAAGAGAGGAGATTCTCAGAATCTTAGCGACAAATAACCAGGTTCCAACGGTAGCGGCGCCCACCTCCCAGTGCAGACCAAAGAGCACGCCGAACAGGGTGGCCACGCCCTTGCCACCTCTGAAGCCGAAAAAAACAGGATACAGGTGGCCGAGAAACGCCGCCAGTCCGATCAGGGCCAGCGTCATATCCGGCGTCGTCAGCCAGCGGCCCAGCAAAACAGGAATCAGGCCCTTGAGCGAATCGCCGGCAAGGGTAATGGCCGCCGCTTTTTTACCGCCTACCCGCAGCACGTTAGTTGCACCGGGATTGCCGGAACCCTGTGAGCGGGGATCGGGTAACCCCATTACGTTGCAAACGATGATGGCGGTAGAGAGAGAGCCAAACAGGTAGGCGCAGGCAATCAGGCTGTAATCGAGTGTATTCATAAGGACAAAGGTACAAGGGAAAAGGGTAAAGTTACAAGGAAAATCAGTACCACCCCTTGTATCTTGTATCTTGTATCTTGTACCTTTCGCCCATGGACATTATTTACCTGAATGATTTACGTATTGAAACTATTATTGGAATTTATGACTGGGAACGCGAGGTCAAGCAGGTGGTCAGCCTGGATCTGGAAATGGCCACCGACATCGCCAAAGCGGCAGCCAGTGATGACATCGAAGATACTTTGAACTACAAGGCCGTCGCCAAGCGCCTGATCAGCTTTGTTGGCGAGAGTAACTTCCAGTTGGTGGAAACTCTGGCAGAGCGGATTACGGATATTGTTTTGAACGAATTCAATGTGCCCTGGCTGCGCCTGAATCTGAACAAGCAAGGCGCCGTCCGTGGCGCACGCGGTGTGGGCGTCATCATCGAACGCGGCGCTAAACCTGATCTGTAACTATTATGGCGAGAATCTATATCAGCATCGGCAGCAATATCGAGGCTGAAAAGCATGTGCGTCTCGCCGTCGCGGAATTGCGCCGGTATTATGGTCAAGTGCGGCTGTCATCCGTATATGAAAGTGAGGCGGTGGGATTTTCCGGCGACAATTTTCTCAATATGGTCGCGGGCGTCGATACCGATGACAGTGTGCAGACAGTCTCGGCGGTATTGCATAATATTGAGGATCGGCATGGACGCATGCACGATGGCCCCCGATTTTCCGCGCGCACGCTGGATCTGGATTTGTTACTTTATGATGATCTGATCGTAAGCGAAGACAGGTTGCAGATTCCACGGGATGAAATAACAAAAAACGCCTTCGTGCTCTGGCCCCTGGCGGAAATCGACCCGGCGTGCCGCCATCCGCTCAGTGGCCAGACCATAGGCGAACTCTGGGAACACTATGACAAGTCCTCCCAGGCCCTGTGGCCGGTTGATCTATCATTTCCTGGTTAAATCCAGGGATTATTGCCCCTGCGATCAACGAGGGTTAACTCAGGAATTCAAACTGCGGCCGCCATCGATAGTGAGCACTTGCCCGCTCATGTACCGGGCATCCCGAATCAGATACAGAATGGCGCTGGCAATGTCGGCCGGTTCTCCCTTGCGTTTGAGGAAGGTGCGGGAGACGATACGCTGTTTGGTGATGTCATCGATATTTTCCGGCCACAGGATAGCGCCGGGCGCCACCCCGTTGACCCGGATTTCCGGGCCAAGCTCACAGGCCAGGGCGCGAGTCATCATGGCCAGGCCGGCCTTGGCCATGCTATAGATGGGGTAGGCTTTGAGCGGGCGTTCGGCGTGAATGTCTATCATGTTGATGATGCAACCATGATTTTTTTTCAGTTGTGCCGCCGCCGCCTTGGAAAGAAAAAAAGGTGCTTTGAGATTGGTCCCCATCAGATCATCCCAGTGTTTCTCGGTCGCCTTGTTGATGGGGGTTTGATAAAAGGTCGAGGCATTGTTGATCAACACATCCAGACGCCCCCAGGCGTCGGTGGCCTCCTTGACCAGCGCGGGCAGATTATCAATTTTGTGCAGATCGGTCTGTACCAGGATGACCGAATCAGGCCGTTTTTCCAGCATTTTTTTCTGCAACTCCTGCGCGGCTTCGCGCGAGCTGCGGTAATGCAGCACCAGATTCATGCCCTCTGCATGCAGCAGTTGGGCGGTGCTTGCGCCAATGCGGTGGGCGGCGCCCGTGATCAATGCAACCTTATTGCCAAGCATGCCTATGGTATCCTCCAGCCAATGTTCTACTGTAACTCAGATCAACCGGACAAAACACTGTAAATGATTAAGCAACAAAATGATTTTCCCGCCCGCCTGCGTGAGGCGCAGAAATCATTGTCATCATTGCCGCCGCCCTCTGCCGATGCGCAGGCGCTGAGCGCAGAATTATCCGCAAGAATGACAGAGGCCATGGCGGCGGCGGGCGGCTCACTGCCTTTCTGGAAGTACATGGACATGGCCCTGTATGAGCCGGGCCTGGGGTATTACAGCGCCGGAAGCCACAAACTGGGTGCGCAAGGGGATTTTGTAACCGCGCCGGAGATCTCTGTGCTGTTTTCCCGGACCCTGGCGCGAGTGAGTCAATCGGTCCTTGGTGCGGTTGAGAAGGGTGAAATTCTGGAGGCGGGGGCGGGCAGCGGTGTGATGGCGGCGACCATCCTGATGCAACTGGCGGCCGACAAGGCCCTGCCGGGGCAATACCACATTCTGGAAACCAGCGCCGAACTACGCCAGCGCCAGCAGCAGACTATTCAGGATCGCGCGCCCGATCTGGCGACGCGGGTCCACTGGTGCGATCGTCTGCCGGAGAACTTTCACGGCCTGATCCTCGCCAATGAATTGCTGGATGCCCTGCCCGCACACCGCTTTATGATGGAAGCCGGGGAGCCGCAGGAACTATATGCCGCATACAGGGATGATCATTTCATCTGGCAGACGCAGACGGGTAACGACAGACTGATTAGCCGGGTGCGTCAGATCGAAGAAGAGAACGGGCGCTTTACTGAGGGCTATATCTCTGAAATCCTGTTTGCCGCAGAGGACTGGATCCAGGCGGCGGCAAAAAATTTAACCTCAGGCATGATACTATTACTGGATTATGGCCAGACGAGATCGGTGTACTATCATGCACAGCGGGATCGTGGCACGCTGAGTTGTCACTATCGTCACCGCATGCATGATGATCCATTTTATTATCCGGGTTTACAGGATATCACGGCGCATGTGGACTTCACTGCCATTGCTGACGCGGCGCTGCTGGCGGGACTGACGGTGGCGGGCTATACCACCCAGGCGCACTTTCTGCTGGGCAGCGGCATCACCGACTGGCTGGCGCATGAAACAGATCGTCTGGTTCAGCTTGACTACAGCAACCAGATTAAAAAGCTCACCCTGCCCCAGGAAATGGGCGAAACCTTCAAGGTCATGGGACTGACAAAAAACTGCACGGCCGCCTTGCCGGGGTTCATGTTGCAGGATATGCGGGACCGTTTATGAACCTGTTTTATTTTCGGTCCCGCATCACTACGATGTATTAAAAACAGAGAGAATATGGGACACGATCACCACCACCATCATCACGACATAGATATCATGGATGATCGCCGTTTGATCTGGGCTATCGCCATTAACATGCTGTTGACCCTGGCGCAGATCATCGGCGGCATCGTCTCGGGCAGCCTGGCGCTGATCGCCGATGCCCTGCACAACTTCAGCGACGCCGCCTCGCTACTGATTGCCTGGGTGGCGCGCAGGATTGGCAGGCAACCGCCCGATTACTTCAAAACCTTTGGTTTCAAACGGGCCGAGGTCATTGCCGCCCTGATTAACCTCGTGATCCTGGCGATTGTGGGTTTATATCTTATCTATGAGGCGCTGTGGCGGGTGTATGAGCCACAGGCCATTGAGGGATGGATGGTGATTATTGTCGCCGGTATCGCGCTGGTAATTGATGTGGGCACGGCGGTACTAACGTATCGCATGTCAAAGAACAGCCTGAATATTCGCGCCGCTTTTCTGCACAATGTTTCCGATGCGATGGCTTCCCTCGGTGTCATCATTGCCGGCAGCCTTATTTTGCTGTACCAATGGTACTGGACGGATACGGTGCTCACCTTGCTCATCGCGGGCTACGTGCTTTACCAGGCCTCAACTTTATTCCCCGGCACCATCCACATCCTTATGGAAGGCACGCCGGAAGACATCGCCATTGAAGACGTCATCCATCTCATGGATCAGGTCGCAGGGGTGTCAAACATCCATCATGTCCACCTCTGGCAAATTGATGAACACAAAAATGCGCTTGAGGCCCATGTAATCATTGATGATTTCAGCCAATTGGAAAGCGTCAAGAATGTGTTGAAAACAACACTCAAGGACGAATTTTCCATCGTTCATTCAACCCTGGAATTTGAAATGAGTCATTGTGGCCAGACGGATTGTTGATCTCCGGCATTCAGGATTAAAAACACAAAATATTAATTGTTGCATAAGTATTTGCATGTATTTTATCCCCTCACCCCAACCCTCGTCGCTCTCGCCCGTCCATGGGCTTCGCAACATAAGGTCATCCATGACCAAATCCCAGAGGGAGAGGGGGCTATGGTGCAAATACTGATGCAACGATT
>DRJN01000226.1 GCA_011052165.1 Gammaproteobacteria bacterium | reverse complement strand
GCCGAGCTGACCGGCGACATTGACACTCTGGGCCACAAACGTTTGCAAAAAATTAATGGGCGTAAGTTGCAACAAGGACTTACTACTCATACTTCGTTCCCCCTTGACTCACCGTAAAGTGCCGTCAAAATCTGTCAGCAGCCTGAATACGCGTCTGTCACCGGGAACCCAGGAATAGCTTTAATCACCGAATAGCATTAACACTATGCCATGACATGGCTGTATTTTTTTACCAGCAACTTAAATTGTAGCTCAAAGAAACCACACGCGGAATGGCAATAGCCCCTGTAAGCCGTAGCAACATCCATACCAAAACAAATTTACTAACGGAAACAGTCACTTATGAGTTTCTGGCCAGGAGTGATTGGAAGAGATATTCCTGCCAGATAACACGGTCCTGCTAATTTGCTTGGCTTATCAACCTGTTACTGATGTTCTTACTATTTCCCAGTGAGAAACGTAGTTTCGCTATACAGACCGGAAGATCCGTTGCCCTGAAAAAAGATCCCGATATAAATCAGGGATTCTTTAAGGCCCGCACCTTAGCCGGTTGAAGGCGTTCAGTCAGCCCCTTGCGCCAGTCCTGGATGAAATCTTCGAGAGATTCGATAAAATCCGCATCATGCTGCCTGCGATTGATGGTGCAATGCACGGTTACTTCCCCAAGACTATCATCCGGGCTAATGGTTACCGTCCAGGTCACCGCATTCAGACAGCCCGGCAAACTAAAACGCACGCCGCCACGAATCGATTCACGCCGAACCTCAAACAGTCCCCAAAGCATACTGATCTCACCCCGATCCCCTGCACAGCTCACAACCTCATAAATAGAGCCACAAAACTGGACCAGCGTCTTAATTTGCAACTGTTTCTGTAGATCCTGCTCGGTTGCCCGTGAGGTTAAGCTCGCAAAAAATTCCATCTCTTACCTGCCGTTGTTATTCCTGTGCCCATAATCAAGAACGTCAGGCTTTGACTGACGCCCAGACATGACGCCATAGCTCGTCGAAACACTCAGACAGCGGCTTCTCAAGAATGCCGTCAAGGTGAAACTGGATAAATTCCAGCGCTCCGCCAAATACACAAACCGTCGCCACCATAACATCCATCTGCCGAATTTCACCCTCGTTCATTCCCTTCAGCACCACGTCACGCATGTGCTGAAAAGGACGTGAGGAACACACGGGCGCAACATCAGGCATAAATTCCTGATGCCGGGTACGCAGCATATAGGCCATGACCATCGGTTCTTTTTCAGTCAACTCAAACAGAGCCAGAATAATTTCCCGACAGCGCACTTCGACCTGCCCATGCTGTTGTTCGATATCATCGAACATCACTTCCATCTGTGTCACATGCCGGTCATACAGAGCGCGGGCAATATCCTGCTTATCAGCGAAATGGTGGTAGATAGAACCGGTACTGACCCCTGAGTGACAAACAATATCGGGGATCGAGGTACTGAAATAGCCTTTCTGCGAAAATAGATAAAGTGCTGAATTCAGTACAATTTCGCGAATCTGAAGACGGCGTACCGACATGGCGGAAGATGCAATCATAACGGCATCCTAAATTAGAACACATATTCTAGTCAAGCGCTGATTTCGGTTTATCCGACCTTATATAACGCAACACCCGGCAGGTGACTCACTCGGGACAACCGCAGTCACAGTTAGAGTGTGAGCAATATCCCGCTATGGAAAAAATAACATCCAATAAAACTTCATACCTTCAAGTCTGTGATTCACTCCACAACATTAAAAGCATTAATTTACTAAATTCACCGTAAGTTTAATAACTTCATGGTGTCTGCAAAATGAGTAATCTTTATTTCTTCAAAAAATCATTTTTCGTAATCATCATCAGCCTATTTTTATCCGCCTGTGGCGGCGGAAACGGAGCAGGCAACAAATTATCCGCCATAGGCGCAACAGGTACTACTGGATCGGGCGCTCCTGTCAATAATAACAGCTCCATCACCCTCTCGGGCAGCGTAGGGGATGGCCCGGTTTCCGGCGCAACGGTCGTTATAAAAAACGCATCCGGTAAAACATTAAAATCCGTATCAAGTGACGAGCACGCTAAATACAGCGTTACCCTGGAAGTAAATACAAATGATTACCCCCTGATGATTGAAGCCTCCGGCGGCATTGATCTGGTAACCTCGGCCGCACCCGATTTTACTCTTTACTCTGTTGTCACCGATCCTTCAGAAAGGATAGCCAACCTTAATCCCTTTACAACAATGATCGTCAAAACGGCTGAATTCATGCGCGGCGGATTAACCCCTGCCAATATTAAAATCGCAACAAGCAAGACTCTGCAACAGCTAAACTTTGGCCTGGATTCCACGCTGGTGCCTGATCCCGTCACGAGTCCTGTTTCACAATCCAATATTGCTGACATTGTAAAATCCAGTGAAACCTTTGGCGAAATGATTCGCCGGACAAGAAACACTTTAAACAATGGTAAAACGGCCAATGACGTGATGGCCGATCTTGCCGAAGACCTTAGCGATGGAAATCTGGACGGTGTCACTAAAAACAAGCCCAGCCCTCGAACATCAAACGTATCACGCCTTAT
>DRJN01000225.1 GCA_011052165.1 Gammaproteobacteria bacterium | reverse complement strand
CTTTTAGTATCAATCGTTGCATAAGTATTCGGATGTATTTTATCCCCTCACCCCAACCCTCTCCCAGAGGGAGAGGGGGCTATGATGCAAATACTGATGCAACGATTGATAGAAGGACGTTACTCTTCCACCGTATCCAGTCCCTTGCGGTGTGTGTTGTTAATCAGATTTAGCAAACCCTTGAATGGCAGAAGAAAATTGCTCTGGTGTTTCACAAACTCCATGAAAGGCAGATCTTCATTACCAAATTCATAACGTTCTTCTTTCAGACTCGTGAGTAAGTCGGTCAACTGCTGTTCCAGAATATCCACAAAATTCAATGCGCCTTCCATAAACTCTTCATCAAACTCCACTGAAAAACGCAGTTCCTCAACCTCGAATATGGCCTGTTCGACCAGTTCAATATAGTCATCCAATGTCGTGGGCCGTTTCATCATTATTGCATTCTCCCAAAAACCGGTGTTTTTACAGGCGCTGCGCCATCTCGGCAAAGTCAGTATGATAATCGGAAAGCTGGCGGGCTTCGAGTAGAAATACCCCCTCGCCCCCATATTCAAAATCCAGCCAGGTAAAAGGGATCTGCGGAAACTGCCGACTCAGCGCCTCGGCACTGTTGCCGACTTCCACGATGATCACCCCTTCGGGCTGCAAATAGTCGGGCGCATCCCGCAGCATGGGAACGACCAGATCCAGCCCCCGGCTACCCGCCGCCAGCCCCCGTTCCGGTTCGCACCGGTATTCATCCGGTAATGCGGCCATATCCTCAGCATCCACATAGGGCGGATTGGAAACAATCAGATCATAACGCCGTCCCGCCAACGCACTGAATAGATCCGACTCAAATAAATGCACCCGATCTTCCATCTGATGTTCACCTATATTGCGTAAAGCAACATCCAGCGCCGCACTGGAAATATCACTGGCGTCCACCTGTGCCTCTGGCAGAGCACAGGCCGTAGCAATGGCGATACAGCCACTGCCGGTACCTAAATCCAGCACGCGCTCAACCCGCTCCGGCGCCAGCCAGGGGCGAAAATGCCGGTTAATCAGCTCGGCAATGGGAGAACGCGGCACCAGCACCCGCTCATCCACATAGAAAAGCAGACCGGCGAACCATGCCTGCCGGGTAAGATAGGCCGCTGGCAAGCGTTCGTCCACCCGCCGGTGCAGTAATCCCGAGATGGTCTCTTTCTCGGCTTTACTCAGGGGATACGACAGGGTTTCTTCGCCAAAATCCGGCGCCAAACCCAGGGCATGGGACACCAGCCAGGCCGCCTCATCCAGCGCATTGTCCGTACCATGGCCAAACCAGACGCCCGCGTCATCCAAATAAGCCTGTGACAGCAGAACCGCATCACGCAGGTTGTGAGCCTTGTCCAGATTCAGTCTATCCATGCTGGTCTCAGGCCGGCTTCTTTGCATGTTTGGGACGAAAAGCCGTCATCACAGCTTCATCCGTTTCCAGATAAGGGCCTTCCAGCAAATCGATGCAATAGGGCACTGCTGGAAACACCGCATTCAGACAATCATCAATGGCCGAGGGTTTACCCGGCAGGTTGATGATCAGGCTCTGCCCCCGAATCCCGGCCATCTGCCGCGACAGGATCGCGGTAGGCACAAACTTCAGCGACACCGCCCGCATCTGCTCACCGAAACCGTCGAGAATCTTGTCGCATACCGCCTCCGTGGCTTCGGGCGTAATATCACGGCGGGCCGGACCCGTGCCGCCGGTGGTCACGATCAGACAGCAACCTTCATCATCCGCCAGCGTTTTCAGCGCCTGCTCCACCTGATCCTGCTCATCCGGTACGACCCGCGCCAACGCCTCCCACTCGCTGGTCAGCACTTTTTCAAACCAGGCCTGCATCGCCGGGCCGCCCAAATCCTCATAGTCACCCCGGCTGGCGCGGTCAGAAACCGTCAACAAACCAATGCGTATCGTCTCGTGTGTCATTGCCTACCTCATGTTACAACCAGTACAGGCGCTATCTTACCCAAATTCAGTTTTATGCACCTCTTCAAATTCAGTAAAGACCCTGCCTTGAAACCCGGGTATAACACCTATAATGAAGGGGTATGGAAAAACTTATTCGACAGGCGGCCGTGGCCGGCAGTTTTTATCCTGCCGACAGCCGCGAGCTGAGGCGGATGCTGGCGCAATTTCTGGCCCAGGCCGAACAACAGCCAGAGTACGCCTATGCCCCCAAGGCGATCATTGTCCCCCATGCCGGTTACATCTATTCCGGACCGGTCGCCGCTACCGCCTACTACAGTCTGTATGCCGCTCGCCCCAGCATTAACCGCGTGGTGCTGCTCGGTCCCTCCCACCGCGTTCCCTTTCATGGCCTGGCAAGCTGCCGCGCCACCCATTATGCAACTCCGCTGGGACTGATTCCGCTGGATCGGGCCAGTCTCGACAGCCTGGAGCCATTGCCCCAGGTGAGTGTGAATGATGCCGCGCACATTCCGGAACACAGCCTTGAGGTGCAACTGCCCTTTCTGCAGCACGTACTGGATGATTTCACACTCACGCCACTGGTCGTCGGCGATGCCGATGAAACGGAAGTCGCTGAAGTGCTTAATGAACTCTGGGGTGACCGCCACACGCTCATCGTGATCAGTTCGGATCTCAGTCACTATCATGATTACGCCACCGCACAGAGGCTGGATCAAAATACGTCTCGTGCGATTGAAACACTCAACCCGGCAGCAATCCGCTATGAAGATGCCTGCGGCCGCAATCCCGTCAACGGTCTGCTGCATATCGCAAAGCGCAGAGCCATGCATGTGGAAACCGTGGACTTGCGTAATTCGGGCGACACGGCCGGCCCGCGCGATCAGGTCGTGGGCTACGGCGCTTATCTGTTCTTTGAACATCAGGCCTGACACCATGATCGATCATAAAAACCAGAACATTCTACTTGATATCGCCCGCGCCTCCATCAGCAACGGCCTGAAACAGGGCCGGTCCCTGCCCATCAGATTGGGAGACTATCCCTCTGCCCTGCAGGCACCGCGCGCCAGTTTCGTCACCCTGCAAATCAACGCACAGCTACGCGGCTGCATCGGCAGCCTCGAAGCCTTTCGACCACTGGTAGAGGACGTAGCGGAAAACGCCTTTGCCGCCGCCTTTCGCGATCCGCGTTTTCCCCCCGTAACTGAGAAGGAGTTTGATCAGCTTGACTACCATATTTCCATTCTCAGCCCCAGTGAGCCACTTGAATTCAAATCGGAAAATGATCTGTTGAATAAACTGCGTCCCGGCGTAGACGGCCTGGTACTGGAAGAAGGCGGTCGGCGCGGCACCTTCCTGCCTTCAGTCTGGGAAAGTCTCCCCCACCCCCGGCAGTTTCTGGCGCAACTGAAAGTGAAAGCCGGACTACCGGCGGATTACTGGTCCAACAGCATCAAGGTAAAACGCTACGTGGTGGAGGACGTCAACAGCGGCAGCCAGGAAGGATTATAACTACTCCCCCCTCAGATCTATGCTTAATAGTGCAGCATGCATGATTTAACTCTCGCGACGGCCACGCCTTTGCGAGAATTTAAAAAATATATCCGGTGTGAGGAGTGAGTCGTGAGAGATTTTCTTGAGAAAAAGATACCGCCCACGCTTGACATTATGTATATCGAATGTATATCATATGTATATACATAAATTCGAATATTTGATCGCCAGGCTAAATCTATGTCAAAAAAGAAGAAAAAACAGAAAAATGACAGTCAATTGATAATTCGCATCAATAGCGAAGAACGGGACCAGTTCGTTAAATTATGCGAAGAGCTTGATACCAGTGCAGCGAGAGAAATTCGAAAATTTATTCGAAGTTTTCTTTCTGAACATGAAGAATAAAAGAGAATTTTTGTTCCCATAATAAATAAAGGCGGTATTACACTCTTAAATATTGTCAAAAAATAAAATATACAACAAACCGTGGACATATACCCTTCAATCAAAGGAGATTATTCTTATGGCTAAATCCAGAAAAGTAAGGACCATTCAAAAAGAACTGAAGAACAGGAAAAGCAAAATTAACAAGCAAAAATTAAAAATAAAGAACTTACAAAAAGCATTAAAAAAGGCGGCCTAATATACAAATCGAACAGGAAGGTAAGCCCTTCTTGTCCAAACCTGAATACTTTAAAACATTCAAGTCTATTCGAATGTTATTCACCCCTTGAGACGAGTTCCGCTATCGCTCGGGTTTTATATTACGGTTAAGAAAAAGGGCTTGCTGTACATGGACATAACTGTATGTATGACGGCGTTGACTGATGACTAATTTAATTCCACAAACTGAAGCACAACAAAACTGCTATATTCTTTCAGGAAATTTTGTTCCCAATGATCTGTTGTCAATGTTTGAAAGAAAATTTTCCTGCAGTCTGGAGCCGGACGAAAAATTCAGAATAATCTATTATGATACATTTGACTGGCGTCTGTACCGGAAAGATGAGGCGCTGGTTTTGCATCAGTATGGGCAGAAACAGAAACTATCGCTGGAAAAATTATCCAGTGCCAGAGTAAAGGATATTGTACCGTTACCCAGGGCCGGTGGAAAATCCTTAAATCTAGAGAAAATTCCATCAAACATGCGCGAATCAATTGCTTCGACAATAGAAATGCGAGCACTATTGCCGGT
>DRJN01000224.1 GCA_011052165.1 Gammaproteobacteria bacterium | reverse complement strand
TGGTATAACCCAGATTATTCAACGCACCTTTTGAGACAAGAACGAACTTCAGGTTATCTGTGCGAAATAGATAGAGTTCATCATAGGAATTCTCGAAGATTCGGCCCCAGCGTTTTTCGAGCTGACTCTTGATTAAATCCGGCAAGTTCTCCCCCTCCGCGTCGACACGAGCTATTACAAAATATAGCAGAATTTAGCCACTTCACTTCAATAAAGGAAGCGAAGTCTGAAACAACGGGGAAAGAACGATTAATATTTATGCCACCCACGAATGACCAGTAGCAACCCGGCCAGACTCTTGATAAGAAACAGGGTAGACAATGCTATTAATCGTTGATAAGTATTTGCATGTATTTTATCCCCTCACCCCAACCCTCTCCCAGAGGGAGAGGGGGCTATGATGCAAATACTTATACACCGATTAATATTCGTAACGCACCGAGATAATCTCATATTCATGCACGCCGCCGGGGGCCTGAACTTCAGCCACATCATCGACCGACTTGCCAATCAATGCACGGGCAATAGGCGAGGTAATCGAGATCAGGTTCTGCTTGATGTCGGCTTCCATTTCACCGACGATCTGGTAAGTCACTTCCGTGTCGTTTTCAACATCCAATAATTCAAGCGTTGCCCCAAACACTACTTTATCACCGGCATTGGCGCCCACCACCGCCACATCGATGATCTGTGAATTAGACAGCGCCGCCTCGATCTCCAGGATGCGGCCTTCGATGAAGCTCTGCTGCTCGCGGGCAGCATGATATTCAGCATTTTCTTTTAAATCGCCATGTTCACGCGCTTCGGCAATGGCCTGAATGACCTTTGGCCGTTGCACACTTTTCAAATCTTTTAATTCTGCGCGCAGCTTTTCGGCGCCCTGGCTTGTCATCGGTGCTCGGCTCATGCGGATATCTCCTGATGCAAATCCTGCAAACAGTTTACGGTATTTAAATCGGATTGTCTGAGGGCCAGGCACAGGGCCAAGCCACCCGCCAACGTCGTCGTATAGGTTACCTTGTGCTGCAAGGCATTGCTGCGAATAGTGGCCGAATCGGCAATCGCCTGGCTGCCTTCAGTGGTATTAACAATCAGACTGATTTCATCATTCTTGATCATGTCAACAATATGCGGTCGACCCTGGGTGACCTTGTTGACCGCCTGCACCTCTAATCCGGCATCACTCAATATTTTGGCTGTGCCGCGGGTGGCGACCAGATTAAAACCCTGGGCCTGCAACTGGCGTCCCACTTCAACAATGCCCGGCTTGTCGGTATTGCGCACGCTCAAAAAAGCCCGGCCTTTGCTCGGTAAAATTACGCCGGCAGCGATCTGCGACTTGGCAAAGGCTTCACCAAAACTGCGCCCCACGCCCATGACTTCACCGGTAGACTTCATTTCCGGCCCCAGCAGGGGATCGATACCGGGGAACTTGTTGAAAGGAAACACGGCTTCCTTAACGCAAAAATAGTCCGGCACCACTTCTTTGCTGAGGTTCTGCTGCGCCAGGCTGCGCCCGGCCATGCAACGCGCCGCCACTTTCGCCAATGCGACCCCCGTCGCCTTGGACACGTAGGGTACGGTGCGTGAGGCGCGTGGATTCACTTCCAGTACATAAACCACATCTTTTTGAATCGCAAACTGGGTATTCATCAAACCGATGACATTCAACGCCCGCGCCATTTTAGCGGCCTGTTCGCGCATCTCATCCTGCAATTCGGCGGAAATGCTGTAGGGCGGCAGGGAGCAGGCGGAGTCGCCGGAATGCACCCCGGCCTGCTCAATGTGCTGCATGATACCGCCAATCAGCACATCCTTACCGTCACAGATCACATCCACGTCCACTTCCACCGCATCATCCAGAAAACGATCCAGCAGCACCGGTGAATCATTGGAAACCTGTACCGCCTCGGTCATGTAGCGGCGCAGTTCTTTTTCATTATAAACGATTTCCATCGCCCGTCCGCCCAGCACATAGGAGGGACGCACCACCAGCGGATAACCGATTTCCTCGGCCAGTTTTACCGCCTGTTCCGGTTCACGTGCGGTGCGGTTGGGCGGCTGTTTTAAACCAAGATCCTGAATCAATTGCTGGAAGCGTTCACGATCTTCGGCCAGGTCAATCGAATCCGGACTGGTGCCGATGATCGGCGCACCGGCGGCTTCCAGATCCCGCGCCAGTTTCAATGGTGTCTGTCCGCCGTATTGAACGATGACGCCCTTGGGTTTTTCCAGATCGACCAATTCCAGCACATCTTCCAGGGTCAGCGGCTCGAAATAAAGCCGGTCCGAGGTATCATAATCGGTGGAAACCGTTTCCGGATTGCAGTTGACCATGATGGTTTCAAAGCCGTCATCATGGCAGGCCATCGCCGCATGGACGCAACAATAATCAAACTCGATACCCTGACCGATGCGGTTGGGTCCGCCGCCCAGCACCATAATTTTATCTTTGTCTGTCGGCGCCGCTTCGCATTCATCTTCATAGGTGGAATACATATAAGCAGTATTGGTGGCAAACTCGGCGGCACAGGTATCCACCCGTTTGTAGACTGGCCGCACATTCTGTTTGTGACGCAGTTCACGCAAGTCCTGTTCTTTTATGTCCAGCAACTTCGCCAGTCGGCGATCAGAAAATCCTTTGCGTTTGAGTTTACGCATGCGCACTTTGTCCAGCTTCGCCACGCCCTGTTCGCGAACTTCATTTTCCAGTTGCACGAGTTCCTCGATCTGCACCAAAAACCAGCGATCAATAAAGGTCAGTTCAAACAGCTCGTCCACACTCAGTCCTATGCGAAAAGCGTCCGCCACATACCACAGGCGATGCGGACCGGGGGATCGCAATTCCTGCCTGAGCACGTCCAGCGCATCATCCGCATGCTGATCCAGAATTTCATCGAAACCATCAACGCCGGTTTCAAGCCCGCGCAGGGCTTTCTGCAATGATTCCTGTTGAGAGCGGCCAATGGCCATCACTTCACCCACTGATTTCATCTGCGTAGTCAGACGGGAATCGGCTTTGGGGAATTTTTCAAAGGTAAAACGCGGTATCTTGGTTACCACATAATCAATACTGGGTTCGAACGAGGCCGGGGTGGCGCCACCGGTAATGTCGTTGGCCAGCTCATCCAGCGTATAACCCACTGCCAGCTTGGCCGCAACCTTGGCAATCGGGAAGCCCGTCGCCTTGGAGGCCAGCGCCGAAGAACGGGACACGCGCGGATTCATCTCGATGATGATCATGCGACCATTATCAGGATCAATGGCGAACTGCACATTGGACCCACCGGTATCGACGCCGATTTCCCGCAACACCGCCAGCGAGGCGTTGCGCATGATCTGGTATTCCTTGTCGGTCAGCGTCTGCGCCGGTGCGACCGTAATGGAATCACCGGTATGCACGCCCATGGGATCCAGATTTTCGATCGAGCAAATGATGATGCAGTTATCCTTGTGATCCCGCACCACTTCCATTTCATATTCTTTCCAGCCGAGAATGGATTCTTCAATCAGCAGTTCATTGGTAGGCGAGAGATCCAGCCCGCGCTCGCAGATATCGACAAACTCTTCTTTGTTATACGCAATCCCGCCGCCGCTGCCGCCCATGGTGAATGAGGGACGAATGACCGTGGGAAAGCCCACCTGCGCCTGAAGCTGAAAGGCTTCTTCCAGGCTGTGCGCGACAGCAGCGCGGGGCATATCCAAACCAATTTTCTGCATCGCAGTGCGGAAATGATCCCTGTCTTCCGCCTTGTCGATGGCGTCACGACTGGCGCCAATCATTTCTACATCAAATTTTTCCAGCACCCCTTCACGCGCCAGATCCAGCGCACAGTTGAGCGCCGTTTGGCCCCCCATCGTGGGCAAAATCGCGTCCGGACGTTCTTTTTCAATAATAGTGCGAACTGTTTTCCAGTTAATGGGTTCAATATAGGTTGCATCGGCCATCTCCGGATCGGTCATGATGGTGGCCGGATTGGAGTTCACCAGAAT
>DRJN01000223.1 GCA_011052165.1 Gammaproteobacteria bacterium | reverse complement strand
GATTCTGTCATCCTCACCGAAAAAGTTTGTCTTCCATGTTGCAGACTATCACGACTTGCATACTTACGATGCCACACTCGCGGGCAAGGAAACCATCGATACCGAATACGGCGAGTTGGGGACATGGCGAGTCGATGCCATCAACCGCGAGAATGGCAATCGCTTCACTTTCTGGTGCGCCCCGAAACTGGATTACCTGCCAGTACGGGTGAAATTTGAACGGGCCGATACGGGTATGGGCAGCATGACCGAGCTGAAATCGTTACAGTTGCGGGGAACAAACAAACACTAGCCGAGCACGGTTCGTTCGCCACGGGAAAATAAAAGCCTGCTACACGAAGGGGGGATGTTTCTGTTAAACTTCGCACCCTTCTTTGCTACCAGTTCAATTCATGTTCAAAATTCTGGTCCAACATCCCTGGCGCAGCACCCTGTGGCTGGTTGCCGGTTTCAGTCTGCTACATCTGCTGCTGATCGGCCAGACGGAATTGAGTGGGGACGAGTCCCATTACGCCCTTTACGGCTACTACCTCGACTGGAGCTATTTCGACCATCCGCCCCTGGTGGGCTGGCTTAATGCGCTGATTTTGCCTTTTTCCGATACGGAATTTGCCCTGCGTCTGTGGCCGGTGCTGTTGTCGGCTCTCAGCGCCTTGTTGCTGTATGGTATGACGCGCGAGTTGTTTCCTGAGGAGCCGCCCTGGTTGGGCCTGGCCAGTGTGGCGGTATTTGAATCGGGTGTTATGTTCCAGCTCATCGGCATGGCGATGCTGCCCGATACGCCTCTCATTCCCCTTGCGCTGGCCGCCGGCTGGGCATTGTTCCGCACCCTCCAGCGCGGACGGTTGGGCGACTGGGTGCTGCTGGGCTTGCTATTTGGTCTGGCAGGATTGTCCAAGTATACAGCCGTGACCCTGGTGGCGACGGCGCTGCTGGCTGTCTTCTGGCTCGGTCGAGCCCGCGTGCTGCGTACAGTGGGTCCCTGGCTGGCGGTGCTGCTGGCGGCGATTCTTATCCTGCCGGTCATCGTCTGGAACTACCAGCATGAGTGGATTTCTTTTCTTTATCAGCTTGGCCACGGGATGCCTCAGCGGGCCTGGGAAGCAAAGCGTTTTCTGACTTCCCAGTTGGGCCAGCTGATAGCCTACTCGCCGGGCATCTATCTATTTGGTTTTATCGCCATTGTTTCGGCTCTGCGCAAACCCAGCCCCGGCAGTAAGCTGTTGCTGGCCCTGGCCTTGCCGGTTCTGCTTCTGTTCGGCTGGAATGGGGGCTATGAAACCAGTCTACCCCACTGGCCGGCCGTGGGCTGGGCGGCGCTCTCGCCACTGATCGCCCGCTGGTTGTCGCATCACTGGTCGAGTCGGGGCGTTCGGTTGGGAACTTATTTTTCCTCGATCTATTCCGGTTTGCTGATTTTAAGCATCCCGGTTCTGATCTTCATGCCCTGGAATCCCTTTGCGCCTAACCAGTATCCACTGGCCGATCTCTACGGCTGGCGGCATACGGCTGAACGAGCGCTGCATTTGCGTGACATGATGGCGCAGACAGCAGGCCCCCAACCCGGCTTGTTTGTGGGTAACTGGTCAATTTTTAGCCATGTGGCCTGGTATGCCCGTCCTACGCCTGTGCAGGTCACCGATCAGCGATTCGACCAGTCCGATCTCTGGTATGGCAGCCCTCAGGTCGGCGCCCGGGGGATCGTGATTGTCCCCCAGTACTATCGTGATCGTCCACAGACCAGTGGGACAGGAAAATTTGAACATTGCAGGGAAGCGGAGACTGTCAGGGCAATGAGAGATCATATCCCCGTTGCCACTTATTTCTTGTATGCCTGTGACCACTATCGAGGATAAATGATGATAAAAACAACGCCTCTTGCATCACCCTGGACCTGGGCGGTTCCCCTGGTAGGACTGTTGTTGTTTATCTTGATTGGCCTCAGTGGGCTGAATCATGCGTTGTTTCTGACTATGAATCACTGGCTGTTTCTGAAGCCGGAGGCCATCTGGATCAATGTTACCCTGTTCGGGGATGCCGGTATGGTGCTGGTGCTGGCGTTGCCCTTTGTGGACCGGCGTCCTGATCTGATTGGGTCAGGGCTGCTGGCGGGGGTGATTGCCGCTGTCGTGGTGAATGCGGCCAAGGAGTTTTTTCTGATTGATCGTCCGCCGGCGGTACTGGCCGTAGAACAGTTTCATCAACTGGGCAACCGCTTCGGCGGCACTTCCTTTCCTTCCGGCCATACTGCGGCGATCTTTGTTTTCGCGGGTATCTTTGCCCTGCTGCCCTTTCCGAACCGGTTGCGCGTCGGTGTACTACTGTTCGCTGCACTGGTGGGGATTTCCCGCATCGCGGTGGGCGCTCACTGGCCTATGGATGTTACGGCCGGCCTTGTGGTGGGTTGGGCATCGGCCTTCGTGGGTGTCCAATTGGTCAAATGGTTGCGCGGTGAGTACGTCTGGGCTCAACGCGGCGCGGCCCTGTTTCTGATTTTTACGGTCTATTATCTGATATTTTTGCATCATGATGGTGACAGGCAAGCCCGGCTGCTGGAAATCAGTGTCCCACTTCTCTGTCTGGCACTGGCGCTGCCAGGCATCATACGGCTGTTTCGACCGGGGACCAGGGATTCTGTTGCATGACTGATCTCCGCCCTGCGACCGCTTCCCAACAGCGTCAGCACTGGGGATCTGCTTTACGTCTGCTGGTGACGCTGTTGATTCTGTGGCTGATTTTTCGCACCATCAATATGGATAGCGTGCTGAACGTCATCAAACAGGTCAATATACCGCTGCTGGGGCTGGCGGTATTGTTCCAATTGCTGAGTACACTCCTGGCCGGTTATCGCTGGTACCTGGTCATGCATCAACTCCGGTTTGGTAATCATGCGGGTTTCTACATCAGAAGTTATTTCAAGGGTTCCTTTTTCAATCAGGGCCTGCCCACCAGTATCGGGGGGGATGCCATCCGGGTCGTCGATGTGGCGGCTACCGGTTTTCGTAAGCGGGATGCCTTTAAGGGGGTATTCATCGACCGCATCCTGGGTCTGCTCGGCCTGCTGCTGCTAAATCTGTTCGCCAATGCCCTGCAACCCGATCTGCTGCCGAAGCAACTCTTCTATATCCTGAATCTGTTGGTGCTGGGCGGGGTGGCGGGTTTCGTGCTCCTGATCTTCATACACCGCCTGCGCTGGCTCAACCGATGGCGTATCAGCCGCTTTCTGCTTAGTATTTCATCCCAGCTTCAGGACGTGATGCGGGGCTTAAGGAATACCTCGCGGCAAATGGGGCTGTCGATCGTTATCCATATTCTGTCGATGATTAATATTTTTCTGATTGGCCGTAGCGTGGGGCTGAGCTACGACATCGTGACCTTTACCATTATCGTACCGCCGGTTATCCTGCTGACTCTGGTTCCTATTTCCCTGGCGGGCTGGGGGGTGCGGGAAGGGGCGATGATCGGCCTGTTCACCTTGATTGGTGCCGACCAATCCATTGTTTTATCCATGTCCATTTTGTACGGCATTATCCTCGTGGTGGCCAGTCTGCCTGGACTCTATGTTTACCTGTACGGCAAACACCATCATGTCTAAAAAAATATTCAAATATATCCGAATGAAAGAATCCGCATGAAAGTCGACAACATGCGTAAGATCGATTATTACGCGGGCATTCCGCTGTGTTTCCTGCTCAGCCTCGGGTTAGGGCTACGGCGTCTGTTCCAGCCCAGGCGGCCTATGACAGCAGGCAAGGTGTTGCTGATCGAACTGTCCGAAATGGGCAGTGCTATTCTGGTGGATCCGGCCATGCGTAAACTGCAAGCTCATGGCGCCGAACTGTTTTTTTTAATTTTCGCTAAAAATGCCGCCAGCCTGCGATTGCTGGGCACGGTGGCTGAGGACCATGTCTTTACCATTCGTGAGGATGGTCTCGTGTCCCTGGTGATCGATACTTTGCGTTTTCTGTTGTGGGCTCGCAGGCAACGCATTGACTCGGTTATCGATCTGGAGTTGTTTTCCCGCTTTACCGCGCTCCTAAGTGGACTGTCCGGTGCGGCTAATCGCGTCGGTTACTATGCCTTTAACAACGAGGGGCTTTACCGGGGTGAGATGCTTACGCACCGGGTGGCCTACAATCCCTATTTGCACATCAGCAAGAATTTTATTGCGATGGTCAATGCGCTGCTGAGTGAGCGGGATGACGATCTCTATTCCCGAAGTATCATCGGTGATGACGAAATCCGGCTTGCCAGAGTGGATATTCCAGATGCACAGCAGGAAGCGATGCAGCAGCGGGTGCAGGAAAGTTATCCGGACTATGTTGGCGGGCGGCAGCGCATCGTCCTGATCAATCCCAATGCCAGCGAACTCCTGCCCCAGCGTCGCTGGATGCCGGATCGTTACGTCGAGGTCATGCGCCGGGTGCTGGCTGAATTCGACGATGTGCTGATCCTGATTACCGGTGCACCGGCTGAATACGCCGAGGCCGAAGATCTGAAACGACAGGTCGATAACGAGCGTTGCATTAATTTTGCAGGCAAGCTCAAGTTGCAGGAACTGCCGGTTCTCTACAGCATCGCCAGCCTGATGCTGACCAATGACTCGGGGCCGGGCCACTTCTCGTCCATTACCGATTTACATACCTTCGTTATTTTTGGTCCGGAGACGCCAAAACTCTATGGCTCCCTCGGTAACAGCACCCCGATCTATGCTGGACTGGCCTGTTCGCCCTGTGTCAGCGCCGCCAATCACCGTAAGACACCCTGTCACGATAATGTGTGTCTACAGATGATTAATGTGGAGGAGGTCTTTACCCAGATCCAGGCAGCCCTTGCCGGCCAGGCAGGGGATGTTTGAATCTCTTTGGGTTTAATTCCCCGCTGCTTACAGCGAAAAACAGTAGGATGGGTAGAGCGAAGCAAAACCCATCAGCATGGTACCGTTTAATACCCCGTCCGCTTGCGGCGGGGTTGTTTATTGAAAATCACGAAAGAACAGTCGTCCAGGTAAAACCATCCCCACAGTAAGCTATGGGGCTTTAATCTCTTTGGGTTTAATCCCCTGTGGCTTGCCACGAAAAACAGTAGGATGGGTAGAGCGAAGCGAAACCCATCAGTACGTTACAGATTAATACCCCGCCCGCTTGCTGCGGGGTAGTTTATCTTCAACCGGAGCCTGCCTGGCAGTGCTGGCAACAGACGGCGCAGTTTCAGTATTATTGACGGGAGTCTGTTTGGTCGTGTCGGTAACAGGTGTTGCCGTTTTAGTATTATCAACCGGAGCCTGTTTAGTTTCGTCGCTAACAGGTGTTGCCGTTTTAGTATTATCAACCGGAGTCTGTTTAGTTTTGTCGCTAACAGGTGTTGCCGTTTTAGTATTATTAGCCGGAGCCTGTTTGGTTTCGTCGCTAACAGACGGCGCAGTTTCAGTATTATTGACCGGAGTCTGTTTGAGTTCGTCGGCAACAGGCGGCACAGTTTCAGCATCATTAACCGGGGCATGTTCGGGTTGCTCGGCAAGGGGTGGCGTGATTTTAGCTTCATCCACCGGAATCTGCCGGGATCTATCGGTAACTGCTTGAGAAGGGCTGGTTTCTCCCTGCTTATTTTGCAGCACAAATTCCTGTGCCGCAGATTTGCTCCTGTTCTCGTCATCTTTATACGCTTGCTTTATGAGGGCTAAATCCCTTTTTGTTACTGCGCTGGCATCGAGCACGGCATCCAGGCGTTTATCAATAATACTGGTCTGCTCATAAAGAGAATGACCAATGACGACGTCTTTATTGAATTTTCTGTTTATCCGTTCAAGTAATGATTCAATATATAAGACTTTTTCTTCTGCGGCTTCGGGTTTGAGATCGGTTAATGTTTCAACTTCTTTGGCAACATAATAAGCATGTCTCGCCTTGCGCATGGCTGTGGCGGCGGCTTTTTTGACCTGTTCGTTATTTCGGTAATACACACGGATAAATTTTCTCGCGCTTTTCAGTTCTGTTTCAGCTTTCCCAAAGGTTTTTTTGGCCAGCTCATCAGCATCTTCATCACCGGCCCTGGCCAGCATGGCTTTGACAGGGTTCAGATTTTTAGCTAAGACAATATCCACTTCCAGGGCCAGCATTTTTTTTAATAATTCAGCCTGGCCTTGCATAGCTTCATTCATGCTCCCTTCTTCGATTTCTTTGACCAGCCCGATGACATCATCGACATAATCCTGGATGTCATTGCTAAACTTTTTTCCCTCGTCAACTTTTTTTAGCCTTTTGAGTTCTGCTAAAGCATCACTTAATGAAGATTCCACTTTTGCTTTAGTAGTCATGCCATTTTCAATCAGCGTGCTAACTTTGAAACAATATTGCATGCCTTGCGCGACTGTCTTCTGATTTTTTATTTCGTCCTGGCCTTTTTTAAGATTTTCGGAGGCCTGTTGAAGGTGCAGTGGTGCGAAAAAATTAAACTCTTCTTTATTCGCCCGGGCAATCGCCATGCTGGCCGTTTCGCATACTTGCTGAGGGCTTTGGCTGGTTTCCTCTGCCTGCTTTAATGTGGCATTATCCATGTATTTTATATTTGCGATCTGGGGTGAGGCGCAGGCGGATAAAAAAAGAGCTAAAACAGGCAGGCTGATATTTTTTTGTGAGAACATCATTCTTCATTCCTTAAAAATATTAAACGGCAATCAATCTGCCCTGTGCTGAACCTGGATTCTATCCAGGTTACCGTTCTGTAGTTTCTCGCTGCAAGCCACGGGGGATTCCCCCCCCCCAACGAGGTTAAACCCGTGTTTCAGGCCGGGGTTCCGGAAGCAGAATTCAGATAGGTGTAAGCGCCTGAGAAACATCTTTTTTTATAGTCAATAAACAGATTGTCCGGGACAAATGTTTTTTTGTCTTTGACGAGGGGAAAGTCTTCCGCTTCGGCGCCGTTATCAATATCGGCAATACAGCAGGTTTTTGCATAGCGAACCACATTAAAACATACGTCCAGACCCTGGGTGACGGAAACCGTTTCGCAGTCTACCTGCTCCTTAAACCAGACGCGCTTGATCACCAGACAGCCAAATACCAGATTTATTTCTGCAACGATGGGCGCAATTCTGGCCGATACAGCTCGTTCAGCACGCGGGCTTAGCTCTATTTCTATCGATTTATCAAGCAAAGTAATGGAGTATTTCATGAGGATTTC
>DRJN01000222.1 GCA_011052165.1 Gammaproteobacteria bacterium | reverse complement strand
GAACGGGTAAAGACCCATCAGATATAAATATGGCCTTCAGATGCTGAGGTATCCCCACGAAATAATATTCAACATCAAAAGGATAAAAGAAAAATTCGCAGTAGAGTCGATTTTCTGATGATGATTGAGGCATGATCTACAACCTTCCCCCGGCATTGTTGTTTGCTTATGCGGCGGTGCTGGCGGCGCTGGGATCGGCTTTAATAGCCCTGGGAACGGCCAGGGTTCCCGGTTTTAAAACCCTGATGTTCATTTTGCTCGGGCTTTCCGGTGCCGCCGCCGTGGTGGCGGGATTGGCGGCCCTGTCTGCGCCTGCGGCGGCGGTGGCCGAACTGCCGTTGGGATTGCCGTGGTTACCCTGGCATCTGCGGCTCGACGCCCTGGCTGGTTTTTTTATGCTGATAATCGGCCTGGTGGTGATGGCGGTGTCCGTGTACGGCCCCGGTTATGTGCGGGATTTTGAGCATGGTCAGGATTCTTTGCTCGTACTGGGCGTTTTTACCGGCCTGTTCGTGGCCGCCATGTTGCTGGTGGTGCTGGCCGACGATGCCTTCCTGTTTATGATCTCCTGGGAATTAATGTCGCTGAGCTCCTATTTTCTGGTGGCTTTCCAGCATGAGCAGGCGGCCAACCGGCGCGCCGCGTTCATTTATTTGCTGATGGCCCAAATCGGCGCCCTGTCCATTCTGCTGGGATATGCTGTCCTGGCCGGTTTTGGTGGCGGTTTTGCTTTTGATGCCATGCGTGCGACTCATTTATCACCATTGTGGGCCAGCATCGCTTTTGGCCTGGGCTTTGTCGGTTTTGGTATGAAGGCCGGTCTGGTCCCCATGCATGCCTGGTTGCCCGAGGCCCATCCCGCCGCGCCCTCGCATGTTTCCGCCCTGATGTCGGGCATTATGCTCAAGGTTGCCGTGTACGGTTTCATCCGCTTTACGTTTGATTTGCTGGGTTCGTTGCAGTGGCAATGGGGCGTCGCGGTTCTGGTGGTGGGCAGTATTTCCGCGCTGATGGGGGTGCTCGCGGCTTTGATGCAGCGCGATCTCAAGCGTTTGCTGGCCTATAGCTCGGTGGAGAATATCGGCATTATCTTTATCAGCCTGGGGCTGGGACTGATCTTTTTTGCTACCGGCCACCCGCTGGCGGGTGTGCTGGGGCTGGTGGCTGCACTCTATCACAGCCTCAATCATGCGCTGTTTAAAAGCCTGCTGTTTCTCGGTGCAGGCTCTATTTTGCACGCCACTCACGAGCGGGATCTGGAACGCATGGGCGGCCTGCTGCGTCGAATGCCCTGGACCGGTCTGTTTTTTCTCTCGGGCTGTATCAGTATTTCGGCCCTCCCCCCCTTCAACGGCTTCGTTTCAGAGTGGCTCACATTCCAGACGGCTTTGCAGGCCTGGTTGTTGAAGGGGGGGGTGATGCGTAGCCTGATCCCCATCGCCGCCGCCGTACTGGCGCTGACCGGAGCGCTATCGGCAGCCTGTTTTGTCCGAGCCTATGGTATCGCCTTTCTGGGGCAGGCCCGTTCACGCCGGGTGCGCCGCGCCCGACCGGTCTCCTGGGGGATGCGAAGCGCCCAGGGTTTCCTCGCCCTATTGTGCCTGTTATGCGGGATTTTCCCGACTACGGTCCTGCAATGGCTGAATGCGGTGCCGCAACAACTATTGGGCCGGGGCTTGAATGAGGCGACCGCCCACGGCTGGTTGTGGTTGACGCCGATTGCGCCCCAGACCGCCAGCTACTCTGCGCCGATTGTATTGCTGGCCTTGCTGCTGGTCTGGTGGTTCAGCGCCAGCCTGTTGCGGCGGGGCAGGGTGCGCGAGGTGCGGCGTTGCGATCCCTGGGGTTGCGGTTTCAGTGATGGCTTGCCCAGCCCGCGCATGCAGTACACGGCCACCGCGTTTGCGCAGCCGTTTCGCCGGGTGTTTGGGCTGCTCTTTCATGTGGATGAACGGGTGGAGCGGGAGGAGCCGGGGCTGCGCCATCAATTGCAGATAACGGATCGGGCCTGGGGACTTTTCTACGAACCGGTCGGACGTTGGGTACAGGCTGCATCCCGTCGCGTGATCCGCCTGCAGTCGGGAAATATCCGCGTCTATCTCGGCTGGTCGCTGGGAACCCTGCTGGTGCTGTTATGGCTAATCTCATGAATACGGCGGCCTGGTGGCTGGTTCTGTTGCAGGCCTTGTTGTTTCTACTGGGCGCACCGCTGCTGGTGGCCTGGGTCAGGCGGGTCAAGGCCCGCTTGCAAAACCGGCGCGGCGCGTCTCTTTGGCAGCCTTACCGTGATTTTTATAAATTATTTGCCAAAGAAACCCTGGTAGCGCATACCGCTTCGCCCGTGTTTCGTGCGGCCCCCTATATTGTCTTTGGTAGCACGCTGCTGGCCTGTATGGTGGTTCCTTTATTGGCGCTGGGGCTGCCGAGCGCAGCGGTGGCCGACGTCATCGTGCTGGTGGGTTTCCTGGCGCTGGGACGTTTTTTTCTGACCCTGGCGGGCATGGATATCGGTACGGCTTTCGGCGGCATGGGCGCCTCGCGTGAGATGCTGGTATCCGCCCTGGCAGAACCGGCCATGCTCATGGCTGTCTTTACGCTGGCGATGACGGCCCACAGCACCAACCTCGCCAGTATCGCTGAGCACCAACTGAGCACTGGTCTGATTCTGCGGCCTTCCTATTTATTCGCCCTGATGGGCCTGGTGCTGGTGGCGATTGCTGAGACCGGCCGTATTCCTGTGGACAACCCGACGACGCATCTGGAGCTGACCATGATCCACGAGGCGATGCTCCTGGAATACAGTGGCCGCCATCTGGCTTTGATGGAATGGGCTGCGCAGTTGAAGCTGATGCTCTACGGGGTGCTTATCGTTAACGTCTTTTTGCCCTGGGGGATCGCGACAGAATTTACACCTCTTGCGCTTGCCGTGGGGCTGCTCGCGGTTGTCGGCAAGCTGATTTTTCTGGGTTTGTTGCTGGGGGTGGCCGAAACCGGGCTGGCCAAGATGCGCCTGTTTCGTGCGCCGCAGTTTTTGAATCTGGCGCTGCTGCTGGCGCTGCTGGGCCTGTTGAGCCATGTGATTCTGGAGGGCGGGGCGTGAACCTGACACATCTCACCCTGCTGGAACAGGCGGTGTTTGTGCTGGCTGCGCTGGTGCTGTTTCTCTCCTTTTCGCTGTTGGCCCAGGCACGCCTGTTGGCCGGGATTCATATTTTTGCCTGGCAAGGGGGGGTGCTGGCGCTGGCTACGGGCCTGATTGCAGCGACCAGCGATGAACCGCACCTGTTCATTTCGGCGGCTTTAACGTTCGGTCTCAAGGCGCTGACTATTCCGTGGATGTTACACCGCCTGGTGCGTCGGCTGGAGCTGGAGCGTCACGCCGATCCTCTACAACATCCTGCCCTGGTGATGATGGCGGGGGCGGCATTGGTGATTTTTAGCTACTGGGTCGTCGCGCCCATCGAACAGCTTGAACTGGCCGGGATCCGTAACATTCTTTCCATCAGCCTGGCGGTGGTGTTACTCGGTTTGCTGATTATGGTGACGCGGCGTCAGGCGGTAACCCAGGTGATTGGTTTTATGTCGATGGAAAACGGGCTGTTTCTGGCCGCTGTCGCCGCTACCCAGGGTATGCCTCTGGTGGTGGAACTGGGCATCGCATTCGATGTGCTGGTAGCGGCGGTACTGTTCGGCGTGTTCTTTCTGCATATCAGCGAGAGCATCGATTCGCTCAATGTGGATCGCCTTAACCGGCTTTCCACTCGCGAGGATGATGGCGTATGACCGCCCTGCTGATCACCGTGTTCGCGCCCCTGACGGGTGCACTGATACTGCCTCTGGTTCGCTCCCTGCGGCTGGCGGGCTGGCTCAATCTCGGTTTCTGCGCCACCAGTCTGGCCGGCTCGGTGTGGCTGGCCCTGCAAATCATGGATGCAGGCGAGCTGACCGGCAACGGTTTTCATATTGATGCCTTTAATATTTATCTGGTGGTATTGACGGCGTTCGTAGGGTTGACGACGGCCATTTTTTCCCGTCCCTACATGACTCACATCTGTCGTGAGGGACGGGTATCGGCGCGCCGCATGCGCCTCTATCATTCCATGTTCCAGGGGTTCATGTTCACCATGTTACTGGCCCTGACGACCAATAATCTGGGCGTCCTGTGGGTGGCGGTCGAGGGCGCGACCCTGGCCACCGTTTTACTGGTCAGCCTTTACCGCACTCCCGAGTCGGTGGAGGCGGCGTGGAAATATTTTATCCTTTGCGGCGTGGGTATCGCCCTGGCCCTGTTTGGCACCGTGCTGGTCTATTTCGCCGCCCAGCAAGCATTGACCGATTCCTCCGAGGGTCTGCGCTGGACCACGCTGTATGCTGAGGCAGGCCGTTTGCATCCGATGGTCATGGCGATTGCCTTCGTTTTTCTGCTGGTCGGTTATGGCACCAAGGTGGGGCTGGTGCCCTTACACCACTGGTTGCCGGATGCGCATTCCGAGGGGCCGACACCGATATCAGCACTACTGTCCGGTCTGTTGCTCAACGTGGCGCTGTATGCGGTGGTGCGTTTCAAGATGCTGGTCGACGGCGCCCTGGCGGCGACGGACAAGGCCGCTATCGCCGGTCATCTGATGATGGGGTTTGGTCTGCTCTCGTTTTTGGTGGCGGGTCTGTTTCTGTACCGGCAACGGGACATCAAGCGCATGTTCGGCTATTCCTCCATTGAGCACATGGGCCTGATGACCTTTGCCTTTGGTCTTGGCGGTCCGCTGGCCACCTTTGCGGGTCTGCTGCATATGCTGGTGCACTCGCTGACCAAGTCGGCTATTTTTATCACGGTCGGGCATGCCACGCATATTGCCGGCACCCAGTCCATCGATCACATCCGCGGCCTGATTCGCACCCAGCCTGCGGTGGGCTGGGGACTGTTGCTGGGGGTGGTGGCCATCGCCGGCTTTCCGCCGTTTGGTATTTTTACCAGTGAGTTTCTATTGCTTATGGCGACCATGCAGCGCTGGCCCTGGTTGACCATGATCCTGGTGCTTGGGTTGGTGATGGCGTTTGCCGGTCTGTTTCGTCATCTGCATCCTATGGTCTACGGTAAGATACCTGAAGGACAGCAGCCGGTAACGGCTAATATGTTACCGGTCATGCTGCATCTGGGACTGGTGTTCTGCTTAGGTATCGCTATTCCTGCTTTTCTGGCCCGCTGGCTGGACCAGGCGACCTTTCTGATTTCCGGGAGCCATCTGTTATGAGCCGCTTCGACTGGTTGTCGGAATATCTGGCTCGTCTGCAAGATGAGCATGTACTGGTGCGCCACGGCACGGCGACCCGGCTTGCGCCCGCCCATGTGCTGGAGATCGATGCGGAAGACTGGGGGCGGGCGGGACAGGAGGCGAACGCTTTCGGGTGCCGATGGGCGGGCGTATGGGCCGATCAGGCGGGGGAGGACTTCGCCATTTTTTGTTTGCTGGAATATGAAGGGGACTACCTGATTCTCTCCACTTTCCTATCGGTGGCGACGCCGCTGCTCCCATCTCATACCCCCTATTATCCTGCGGCTGATCGTCCCGAACGGCATGTGCAGGATATGTCCGGCATTGTTTTTGCTGACCACCCTGACACCCGGCGCTGGACTCGCCACCAGGCCTGGGAGGAGGGAGATTATCCTCTGCGGCATGATTTTCCGGTCGCGGGCCGTGAGGATCCGGGGGAGACACCGCCGGATGACAAATACAGGTTTCTGCGGGTGCAGGGTGCCGGTGTCTGCGAAATCCCGGTGGGACCGGTGCATGCGGGTATTATCGAGCCGGGCCACTTCCGCTTTCAGGCGGTGGGTGAAACCGTGCTTAACCTGGAACAGCACCTGGGGTATACCCACAAGGGGATTGAAAAAATCGCCGTGGGCCGCAATTCGCATGCGCTGGCTCGCCTGGCGGGCCGGATTTCGGGTGACAGTACAGTCGCGCACAGTTGGGCGGCCTGCCAGGCGATGGAGCGCGCGGTCGGCGTTAGCCTGCCCGCGCGGGCGCTGGTTTTGCGGGCGCTGCTGGCCGAACGGGAGCGCATTGCCAATCACCTGGGCGACATCGGCGCCATTTGTAATGACGTGGGCTTCGCCTTTGCCTTCTATCAGTTCTCCCGTCTGCGCGAGATCTGGCAACGGCGCAGTGCGGAATTATTCGGCCATCGTTTGATGATGGATGTGGTCATACCCGGAGGTATCGCAACCGATCCCGGGACAGAGGCGTTGGCTGTATTGGCCGGGGATCATCGCCGGTTACGGGCCGAATTGCAGACGCTGTTTGACATTCTGGAGGACCACCCTTCACTGGAAGATCGTTTGCTGGGCACCGGCTGCCTGAAGCCCGAGACGGCGCGTCAGTTCGGCTGCCTCGGGTATGTGGGCCGGGCCTCGGGTCAGGACTTTGATGTGCGCCATCATAATGCCTACCCTCCTTATGATCGGCTGTCAGTGACCGTGCCGGTATTGAATCAGGCCGGTGATGTCGCGGCTCGCATGCAGGTGCGTATGCAGGAGATTCTGATTGCGCTGGATCTCATTGATCAGTTGCTGGAAGAACTGCCCGAAGGCGATATATGCCGTGACATGCCCGTGCCCGCTGATAATGCCGAGGGTATCGGCTGCATCGAGGGTTGGCGAGGCGAAATTTTCACCTATGTACGCTTTGGACAAGCGGGCCGCATCGTTCGTTTCTTTCCGCGCGATCCGAGCTGGTTTAGCTGGCCGGCGCTGGAGTGCATGATGCTTGAAAACATCGTCCCTGATTTTCCCGTTTGCAACAAGTCGGTTAACGGCTCTTACTCGGGCCAGGATCTGTAGATGAACAGGGGATGGCTATGCTGAGAATCTTCGCCCGTATTCTGAGTACCGGCGTGGTCACAGAGATCCCGCCGCCGGTTAATGATAATGAGCTGGAACGGGTGGGTATCGAAGTCCGTCAGGTACTGGCGGCGCGTTACGGTGGCAGCTTCGCCATTCGTGAAGTGGATGCAGGCTCCTGTAACGGTTGCGAGCTGGAGATTCACGCGCTGAATAACCCTTATTATGACGTAGAGCGATTTGGCGTGCACTTTGTAGCGTCGCCGCGTCATGCCGATGCCCTGCTGGTGACCGGGCCGGTTTCCCGGCATATGGAATCGGCATTGCGGCGCACCTGGGAGGCGACGCCAGCGCCTAAAATCCTGATTGCCGCCGGACAATGCGCCTGTGACGGGGGCGAGTTTGGTGCCTCCTATGCCAGTTGCGGTGGTGTGAAAAATGTTCTCCCGGTGGATGTGCAGATCCCCGGCTGTCCACCTTCACCGGTTGATCTGTTGCGGGGGCTTCTCGCCGTTATAGGTGCTTAGGCCTCGCATCAAAATTAATTTACATTTTGGGGCGTCGAGATGCCCGTCCAGCAAGGCGAGAGGAGTGCGAATAGCCGGCCTATTTAAGCGACG
>DRJN01000221.1 GCA_011052165.1 Gammaproteobacteria bacterium | reverse complement strand
TTGCATAAGTATTTGCATGTATTTTATCCCCTCACCCCCACCCTCTCCCATAGGGAGAGGGGGCTATGGTGCAAATACTTATGCAACGATTAATAACATGCTGATGGGTTTCCCCTCTGGACTTCGCGCTTCGCGCTACCCATCCGACTGTTCTTCGCTGCAAGCAGCGGAGAATTTTTATTCACTTTTCAAAAATGTCGTCAAATCTGACTGACTGACAACCTGCTGTTGCATGTCGCCGCGTAAATCCTTGATGGTTATTTCATTTCGCGCCAGTTCGTCTTCAGCGAGAATCAGCGCAAAGCGCGCTCCGCTCCTGTCTGCTTTCTTCATCTGGCTTTTCATGCTGCCCCCGCCAGCGTTCAGTAACAGGCGCAAATCCGGAAGGGCATCCCGGCACTGTTCAGCCAGTTCCATCGCCCGCGTCTCGGCCATCTCACCCAGGGCAAGCAAATAGACCTGTGGTGCAGTGTCATGCACTGCAAGCTGCGCCTCATCTATCAGGGAAACCAGCCGCTCCAGACCGATGGCAAACCCCATGGCGGGGGTTGCCCGTCCACCCAGTTGTTCCACCAGGGCATCCAGCCGGCCGCCGGCGCAAACGGTGCCCTGTGCGCCCAGCTTGTCGGTTACCCATTCAAATACGGTCCTTGAATAATAATCCAGCCCCCGCACCAACCGCGAATTAAGCTGATAAGTAATACCCGCCGCATCCAGCAAGTCGCACAGTTTAGCAAAATGTTCGCGCGATGCCTCGTCCAGATGCGCGTTTAATTTCGGCGCGGCCTCGATCAGCGCCTGCATCTCAGGATTCTTACTGTCCAGAATACGCAAAGGATTCGATTGCAGACGGTGCAGACTGTCCGCATCCAGCTGTTCCCGATGTTGATTCAGATAGGTCACCAGAATATCCCGGTAAATCCGGCGCGATTCAGTGGATCCCAGCGAGTTCAGTTCCAGCGTCACCGAATCTGCAATACCCAGTTGTTTCCACAGCCGTACGGTCATCATGATCATCTCGGCATCGATATCGGGACCGGAAAAACCGAAGGTTTCCACACCCAGTTGGTAAAACTGGCGATAGCGTCCTTTCTGCGGTCGCTCATGACGAAACATCGGTCCCAGATACCATAAACGCCGGGACGGGTGGTGCAACAGTCCATGTTGCAGGCAGGCGCGCACACAGGCCGCCGTGCCTTCCGGACGCAGGCTCAGACTGTCGCCATTACGGTCGGTGAAGGTGTACATTTCCTTTTCGACAATATCGGTAACCTCGCCAATAGAACGCTTAAACAGCTCGGTTTTCTCGACCAGGGGGAAGCGAATTTCAGCATAGCCGTAAGCGGCCATCAGCCTGCGAAATTGTCGTTCGACAAATTGCCACTTCGGCGTTTCATCGGGCAGGATATCATTCATGCCACGAATGGCCTGGATCAACTTAGACACGTTATTACCTGTTATTCAGAATCAAACCCGATTTTTCGGACGCCGCAGCCTGTCCGAAAACAGGAAGCACAGCAAAGGGAAGATGGTGTGAGGCGGGTTTTTCATTATTTGAGATGAACATTAAATATATTTAACGAGAATAATGGAGAAATCTGATCAAACTCCGTTTTTCCGCAGTCAGTTCTCTATTCTCGGACAGGCTCCTGGCTGAGAGATCGATTTGTTCCCGAACCGTTGGCCGGGGACGTTTTCTTTTTCGCACCCACCACAAAGTAGGCAATATTTTTGCGTTCATATGCTGACTTGTTAAAGGGCTGATTATCCCAGGATACGCTGACCCCTGGAGAATACCCCAACAGGATAGAATAGGTCGAACTGGAATCCAGCTCCAGGCGATTGCCTTTCTCAACCATACGATAAACCAGCCGCTTGCCATTAGCGTCACGGATGTCCGTCCATGAGTCCGTCTTGTATTCCAGCAGCAACCGGGGCAGAGTCACCTTAGCCGAGGGTTTCTCCTGGCTTGCCGGGACGGCAATTTCAACTTTGCTTATAGTTACCCTGTCTGTCTTTGCATTTGCCCTGGCCACGCTCGGGGCAGCCTGTGTATTCCCGGCAGACGCAAGGGGAGCACTCCGTATCTCCTGCGCCTCACTTTCCGTCCCGGCCAGAGAATCCGCCCGCGCGGAGTCTTTAGCATTTATCAGCACAAAACCAACAACGGCTACGACTGCCAGCAATAGACCCAGCAACACGGGCAATAACCACTTTCTGTGTTCTATAGATGAAACCGTTTGATAACTGACGCTCTCAAACGGGCGCTCATTCTCTTCTTCGATATTTTTCAGATCGCAGACAAATTCATCCAGTGGCAATTCAAGCAATTTCACATAGGCGCGCATATAGCCATATAAATAGGCGGAACCGGCAAAAATACTGTAATCATCCTCCTCGAGCGCTCGAATAAAACGTGTTTCAAAATATAGTTTTGTCGCCACATCCTGCACTTCCAGCCCCAACACCTCACGGGCGAGACGCAGGCGTTCACCTTTTGATGTCTTGCCGGCTTCCAATTCCTCATCCATCTTCTTTTTTCCTTCAGTCATCGGGAATCCTGCATTTCAAGCTGTTTCAACAACTGTGCTTCTTTTGAATCCGGATATTTGCTTTTCAAACGAACAGCATATTCGGCTGCCCGTTTCGCATTACCACGCTGGCGCTGGATGAGGATAGCCAGCCAGAGGCTTTCTGCGTTGTGCGTGCTGTATCTAAGAAACTTGTTCAAGTACACCTGTGCCTGATCGTAGAGGCCTTTGTCATAGTCGAGCTGAGCCAGTCCCAACAGGCTTTTACTCGATCGGGAATTCAGTTTTAACGCTTTAATAAAAAATTCCTCAGCCTGATGCAGGTTACCCTTGTTCTGTTCACACTGCGCCATGTTCTCAAACAGGCGGTCGCGTAACTGGTACAAAGGGTCATGGGTAACCATTTCAAAATACCGGTTCGCTTCGTCATAATGCTTCTGCTTACACAGAAAAACCGCATAGTTGTTACGCACCGCCGCTACCCGCGAAGACAGGGTACTGTCAGGCATAATCTTCAACGCTTTCTTGAAATTCCGATCAGCATCCTCGGGACGGTTGAGTCTGCTATACAAAACGGCAAGATACTGGTGAGCATCCGCATTTTTGGAATCCTCTTTAATCGCCTTCAGTAACTTGTACAAAGCCGTTTCATATCGCCCCTGCTGCATATAGCCCAGTCCCAGCTCGGCATTTATTTCCGCCGCTTTTTTCATATTACTTTCATTAACCACCGGCACGGCTGCACAGGCTGTAAGCAAACTGGCAATCAGCCCCAGAATAATTACACGCATGTTTATATTACCCATGTTATTGGCACTTCTTTTACATGTTTCAATTTTCGTTTACTTCGATCGGTCACCTTACCGGCAAGCTGGCCACAGGCCGCGTCAATATCTTCTCCACGCGTCCGGCGGGTAATGGTAATCAACCCTGCCTTGACCAGGATATCCCGGAAACGATTGATCGTTTCCTGTGTTGAAACCCGGTACTCGCTGCCTGGAAATGAGTTGAATGGAATTAAATTGACTTTGGCGGGAATACTCTTTAACAGTTTCACCAACGCCCGCGCCTGAGCGGGACTGTCATTGACGCCATCCAGCATGACATATTCAAAGGTCACCTTACGTTTTGTTTCACCTTCGATATAACG
>DRJN01000220.1 GCA_011052165.1 Gammaproteobacteria bacterium | reverse complement strand
GTGATTGCGACGCCGGATGCTATGCGCGTCGTCGGTCAGCTAGGCCAGATCCTCGGGCCGCGCGGTTTGATGCCGAATCCGAAAGTCGGCACCGTAACCCCGGATGTGGAAACCGCCGTCAAAAATGCCAAGTCAGGCCAGGTGCGTTATCGCACCGACAAGGGCGGCATTATTCACTGTGCTATTGGCAACGTCGAATTCGATAACAATTTACTGAAAGAAAATCTGCAAGCATTGCTGGCGGATTTAAATAAAGCTAAACCGGCTTCCGCCAAAGGGGTGTATATGAAAAAAATTGCCATTTCCACCACCATGGGACCGGGAATTGCGGTTGATCAGGCATCGTTAGCGATATAAGAGACGAGGGATGAGTTACGAGGATTAAACGTGGCGGCGCCACGCGATCCTTGTCACTCGTCCCTTGATGAAAGACTTTGTGGCCGATGTTTTATTCTGCATTGTCCATCAAAGACCGCAGGTGCCTAAGGACGAAAGCATAAATTTTCGTTTGCAGGATTAAACCTCAGGCCTGCGCAGATGGTGTGCCTTTAACAGATTTAGATGTGACCAGATTATGTCTGAAAACAGATTTTCTGCCAAAGCCCACTAAACAAGTGTAGCTTCATCATGTTGATGAGGTTCATCGTCCACCAGCAAAGGATAATAACTGTCTTTTGCTACAAACGGAGGTAAGTTCGCGTGGCTCTCAGTTTTGAAGAGAAAAAAGCCATTGTGGCTGACGTCGCTGAAGTCGCGGCTAGCGCGCACTCTGCTGTTGCGGCAGAGTACAACGGGCTGAGTGCTGAAGATATGACCGATCTTCGCGCCAAGGCGCGTATGAGTGGTGTCTATTTGCGTGTGGTTAAAAACACGCTAGCTCGGCGTGCTATCGATGGGACGGATTTTGATTGCATGAAGGACGCTCTGACAGGTCCGCTGGTGTTGGCGTTTTCTCAGGAAGATCCCGGTTCGGCGGCAAGAGTGTTGAAGGACTTTTCCAAAGAGAACGACAAACTGGTTATCAAGGTCTTGTCCATCGGCGGTCAGTTACTGGCGGCGTCTGAAATTGATCGCCTTGCCAGCCTGCCGACCAAAGACCAGGCTATCAGTATGCTCATGTCGGTTATGCAGGGACCCATTACCAAACTGGTGCGTACTCTTAATGAAGTTCCCGGCAAACTGGTTCGTACCGTTGCGGCTGTTCGCGATGCCAAGCAAGGCTGATTTTACTATTACTCAGACTTGCGTAACCGTTATTTTAGTGTTTTAGGAGATGTAAAATGGCTGTATCTAAAGAAGATATTCTGGACACGATTTCCAGTATGACTGTCATGGAAGTGGTTGATTTGATCGACGCAATGGAAGAAAAATTCGGCGTTTCCGCTGCCGCTGCCGTTGCCGCTGCACCGGCGGCTGTGGATGGTGCCGAAGCAGCTGTTGAGGAGCAAACCGAGTTTGATGTTGTGATGACCAGCTTTGGCGCTAACAAGATTTCTGTCATCAAGGCTGTTCGCAGCATCACTGCTCTGGGCCTTAAAGAAGCGAAGGAAATGGTCGAAGGTGTCCCTTCCACCATCAAGGAAGCGGCCAGCAAAGACGAAGCAGAAGAGATCAAAAAACAGCTTGAAGAAGCTGGCGCTGAAGTCGAACTCAAGTAATTCCGATTGCTTCAGACTTGATTCGTTTTTTCCACAATGATCAATTGAACCAGCGGTCGCTGGTAAAGTGTATTTGTGCGGGAAAACGAAACTGTATGCACACCGGGCTGACAATCCAGACGTGATTGCCGGCCCGCTGTGCATTCCCTGTTGCGGATACGGCAACAGGGAATTTTCAGATTAACAGTTACACGTAAGGTGTCCAATGGGTTACTCGCTAACAGAAAAGAAACGGATTCGCAAAAATTTTGGCCGTCGTCCCAGTATTCTCGATATTCCCTACCTGCTTGCTACACAGATCGATTCTTTCCGGGGTTTCCTGCAACAGGATGTGCCGAAAGAGCAACGTGAAGAAAAGGGCCTGCATGCGGCCTTTAAATCCGTTTTTCCGATCACCAGCTATTCCGGGAATGCCTCGATAGATTATGTGGATTACCGCCTCGGCACCCCCGTCTTTGACGTCAAAGAGTGTCAGATGCGCGGCGTCACCTATGCGGCGCCCCTGCGCGTAACCCTGCGCCTGTTTATCTATGATAAGGAAGCCAAAACCCAGACGCTGAAGGAAACACGCGAGCAGGAAGTCTATATGGGTGAAATTCCACTGATGACGGATAATGGTACTTTCGTCATCAATGGCACGGAACGCGTGATTGTTTCCCAGTTACATCGTTCGCCCGGTGTCTTCTTCGACCACGATAAGGGCAAGACCCATTCTTCGGGCAAACTGCTGTTCAATGCGCGCGTGATTCCCTACCGTGGCTCCTGGCTGGATTTCGAGTTTGATCCCAAGGATTGCCTGTTCACGCGTATCGATCGCCGCCGCAAGTTACCGGTTACCGTCTTGCTCAAAGCCCTGGGTTACAACAATGAGCAGATTATTGCCCTGTTCTTTGAAAATAACGATTTCAAATTCACCAAAGACGGCGTCACCATGAAGCTGGTGCCCGAACGCCTGCGTGGCGATGTTGCGACGTTTGATATTAATATTAAGGGCAAGTTACTGTTAGAAGAGGGGCAGCGTATTACGATGCGCCATATCCGTGATCTGGACAAAGCCGGAGTAAAAACGCTGCTTGTTCCTGATGACTATCTGCTGGAAAAAGTGATTGCCCATGACGTGATCAGCACCGAAACCGGCGAAGTGGTGCTGCATGCCAATGATGAGATTACGCCGGAACGTCTGGAAGCGCTGAAGGAATCCGGGATCAAGGAATTCCAGACCATTTTCACCAATGATCTGGATCATGGTCCCTATATTTCCAAAACTCTGGAGATTGATAACACGACCACTCAACTGGAAGCGCAGGTGGAAATCTACCGCATGATGCGTCCGGGCGAGCCGCCGACCAAGGAAGCGGCTGAAAACCTGTTCCACAATTTATTCTTCTCGGATGATCGCTATGATCTGTCCGTGGTCGGGCGCATGAAGTTCAACCGTCGTCTCGGACGCAAGGAAGAAACCGGCAGCGGGATTCTTTATGATTATTCCTATTTCAGCAAGCGCACCGATGATATCTCGAAAAAGCTGGTTGAGGAATGTGGTGAAAGCTCCGACATCATGGATGTGATCCTGACCCTGGTGGGTATTCGTGATGGCAAGGGTCTGGTGGACGACATCGATCACCTGGGTAATCGCCGCATTCGCTCGGTGGGTGAAATGGCGGAAAACCAGTTCCGGGTCGGCCTGGTACGGGTTGAGCGCGCCGTAAAAGAGCGCCTGAGCATGGCCGAAGCCGATAATCTCATGCCGCAGGAAATGATCAACGCCAAGCCGGTATCCGCGGCGATCAAGGAATTCTTCGGGTCCAGTCAGTTGTCGCAGTTTATGGATCAGAATAATCCGCTCTCGGAAGTGACCCACAAACGCCGCATTTCTGCCTTGGGCCCGGGCGGCCTGACCCGCGAACGCGCCGGCTTCGAAGTGCGCGACGTACACCCGACGCACTATGGTCGCGTCTGCCCGATTGAAACGCCTGAAGGGCCGAATATCGGCCTCATCAACTCGCTCTCGGTGTATGCGCGCACCAACAAGTTTGGTTTCCTGGAAACCCCATACCGCCGGGTCAAAAATGGCAAAGTTACGGATGATGTCGATTACCTGTCGGCTATTGATGAAAATGAATACGTGATTGCCCAGGCCAACGCCGAACTGGATAGCAAGGGCAAGTTCACCGATGACATGGTGCCCTCTCGTCATCAGAACGAATTCACCATGGCGCCGCCGGATACCATCAATTATATGGATGTGTCACCCAAGCAGATTGTATCGGTAGCCGCCGCCCTGATTCCGTTCCTCGAACACGATGATGCCAACCGCGCCCTCATGGGGTCGAACATGCAGCGTCAGGCGGTGCCGACCCTGCGCGCGCAGAAACCGCTGGTAGGCACTGGCATCGAACATAAGGTGGCGGTGGATTCCGGCGTTTCCGTAGTGGCTAAACGTGGTGGTATGGTGGACTCGGTCGATGCCTCGCGTATTGTGGTGCGGGTCCATGACGATGAAACCATTACCGGTGAAGCCGGTGTGGATATTTACAATCTCACCAAGTACACCCGCTCGAATCAGAATACCTGCATCAACCAGCGTCCGCTGGTAAGACCGGGTGAAAAAATAACGCGCGGCGATGTCATGGCCGATGGTCCGTCTACCGATATGGGCGAGCTGGCGCTGGGACAGAACATGCTGGTGGCCTTCATGCCCTGGCATGGTTACAACTTTGAGGATTCCATTCTTATTTCTGAGCGCGTGGTGCAGGAAGACCGCTACACCACGATTCATATCGAAGAGCTGACCTGTGTCGCACGTGACACCAAACTGGGTTCCGAGGAGATTACCGGCGATATTCCCAATGTAGGTGAATCCGCGTTGGCCAAGCTGGACGAGGCCGGTATTGTTTATATCGGCGCCGAAGTCCGTCCGGGTGATATTCTGGTGGGCAAGGTCACGCCCAAGGGCGAAACCCAGCTGACCCCGGAAGAAAAACTGCTGCGCGCCATCTTTGGCGAGAAGGCCAGCGACGTTAAGGATACCTCGTTGCGGGTTCGCTCCGGCATGATCGGCACGGTTATCGACGTGCAGGTGTTTACCCGTGACGGTCTGGAAAAAGATTCCCGCGCCAAGTCGATTGAGGAATCCGAACTTGAGCGGGTCAAGAAAGATTTCAACGATCAGCGCCGAATCATGGAAGATGATGCCTATCAGCGCGTAGAAACGATGCTTACCAATAAGGTGGCCGAATGGGGTCCCAACCAGTTGAAGGCGGGGTCTAAAATCACGGCGGCTTATCTGGAAGAGCTGGAACGCGAAAAGTGGTTCGAGATCAACTTGCGCAATGATGAAGCCAACGCGCAGCTTGAAGCCATGGCGGAGCAGATTAAGCAATTGCGCGTCGAGTTCGATGAAAAATATGAGGAAAAACGCAGCAAGTTGACTTCGGGTGACGATCTCGCGCCGGGTGTGCTGAAAATGGTCAAGGTGCATGTGGCCGTAAAACGCCGTCTGCAACCGGGTGACAAGATGGCGGGCCGTCATGGTAATAAGGGCGTGATTTCGATGATTGTTCCGGTCGAAGATATGCCGCATACCAAGGACGGCGAGCCGATCGATATCGTGCTTAATCCGCTGGGTGTGCCTTCACGTATGAACGTCGGTCAGGTGCTGGAAACGCATCTGGGTTGGGCCGCCAAAGGCCTGGGCAAAAAGATCAACGCCATGCTGCGGGCGCAGGAAAAAATTACCAATATTCGCAAGTTCCTGGATGAAATCTATAACAAGACCGAAGGACAGCATGAAAATCTGAAATCCTTCAGCGATGATGAAATCATGGAGCTGGCGCGTAACCTGCGTGATGGCGTACCCATGGCCACGCCGGTGTTTGACGGCATCAAGGAAAGCGACATCAAACAGTTGCTGGAGCTGGCGGATTTGCCGATCAGTGGTCAGACGACCCTGATCAATGGCCGCACGGGTGAAGAGTTCGAGCGCAAAATCACGGTGGGTTACATGTACATGCTCAAGCTCAACCATCTGGTGGATGACAAGATGCACGCCCGTTCGACCGGCCCTTACAGCCTGGTCACCCAGCAGCCGCTGGGAGGTAAAGCGCAGTTCGGTGGTCAACGCTTCGGTGAAATGGAAGTCTGGGCGCTGGAAGCCTATGGTGCCGCCTATACCTTGCAGGAAATGCTGACGGTGAAATCGGATGACGTCAATGGACGCACCAAGATGTACAAAAACATCGTCGATGGCAACCATTATATGGAAGCCGGTATGCCCGAGTCCTTCAACGTACTGTTGAAAGAAATTCGTTCGCTGGGTATCGATATCGAACTGGAACAACAAGATTAATTCAGGGACGAGTGACGAGTGATGAGTGACGAGAAAAGGCATTTGCCTCGTTACTTACAACTTGTCACTCGTCACTTTATTCAGGAGTGACAACGTGAAAGATCTTCTCAAGATCCTCAAGCAGCAGACACAACTGGAAGACTTTGATGCGATTCGCATCGGTCTTGCCTCACCGCAGAAAATCCGGTCCTGGTCCTATGGCGAAGTTAAAAAGCCGGAGACCATTAACTATCGTACTTTCAAGCCCGAGCGCGACGGCCTGTTCTGCGCCAAGATCTTTGGCCCGGTCAAGGATTATGAATGCCTGTGCGGTAAATACAAACGTCTCAAGCATCGTGGTGTGATCTGCGAAAAATGTGGCATCGAAGTCACTCTGGCCAAGGTGCGCCGCGAGCGCATGGGCCACATTGAACTGGCCAGCCCGGTCGCGCACATCTGGTTCCTCAAATCGCTGCCTTCACGCATGGGCCTGATTCTGGACATGACCCTGCGTGATATCGAGCGGGTACTGTATTTCGAAGCCTTTGTCATTGTTGATCCCGGGATGACCGATCTCGAACGCGGCCAGTTGCTGACGGACGAAACCTACCTCGAAGCCATCGAGGAATATGGCGATGAATTCGATGCGCGCATGGGCGCCGAAGCGATTCAGGTATTGCTGAGTTCACTGAATCTGGCCAAGGCCTGTGAAGAAGTCAAGGAGGGCATGGGCGCCACCAAGTCCGAGACCAAGCTGAAAAAACTCGGCAAGCGTCTGAAGCTGCTGGAAGGTTTCATGGCTTCCGGCAACAAGCCGGAGTGGATGGTCATGACCGTGTTGCCAGTGTTGCCGCCGGAACTGCGGCCGCTGGTGCCGTTGGAAGGGGGGCGTTTTGCTACTTCCGATCTAAACGATCTCTACCGCCGGGTAATCAACCGTAACAACCGTCTGCGCCGGCTGCTGGATCTGAACGCGCCGGATATTATCGTGCGCAATGAAAAACGCATGCTACAGGAATCGGTCGATGCACTGCTGGACAACGGCCGACGTGGCCGCGCCATTACCGGCTCCAACAAGCGGCCTCTGAAATCCCTGGCCGATATGATCAAGGGCAAGCAGGGGCGCTTCCGTCAAAACCTGCTGGGAAAACGTGTGGATTATTCCGGACGCTCCGTGATCGTAGTGGGACCGGCGCTCAAACTGCACCAGTGTGGTTTGCCCAAGAAAATGGCGTTGGAACTGTTCAAGCCGTTCATTTTCAGCAAGCTGGAACTGCGTGGTCTGGCGACGACGATTAAGGCCGCCAAGAAAATGGTCGAACAGGAAGGCTCGGAAGTCTGGGATATTCTTGAAGAAGTCATTCGTGAACATCCGGTGATGCTCAACCGTGCGCCGACCTTGCATCGTCTGGGCATCCAGGCCTTCGAGCCAACCCTGGTGGAAGGTAAGGCCATTCAGTTGCACCCGCTGGTGTGTACCGCCTTTAACGCTGACTTCGACGGTGATCAGATGGCGGTGCATGTGCCGCTGTCTATCGAGGCGCAATTGGAAGCGCGCACGCTGATGATGTCCACCAATAATATTCTCTCACCCGCTAACGGTGAGCCGATTATCGTGCCTTCTCAGGACGTGGTGCTGGGGCTGTATTACATGACCCGTGAATCGATCAACGCTAAAGGTGAGGGTATGATCTTCCGTGATGTCAAGGAAGTGCATCGCGCCTACAATACCGGTGCGGTGGCCCTGCAGGCGAAAGTCAAAGTGCGGATTAAGGAAGTCCTGATTGATGAAGAGGGGGTGCGCACCGAGAATACCTGGATCAAGGATACGACTGCGGGTCGTGCGCTGCTTTGGGACATCGTCCCCGATGGCATCGCCTATGATGTTATCAATCAAGATATGAAGAAGAAAGCCATCTCCAATCTGATTAATACCTGTTATCGTAAAAACGGTCTGAAAGATACGGTCATCTTTGCCGATCAGCTGATGTACATGGGCTTTGCTTACTCCACTCGCGCCGGTGTTTCCTTCGGGGTTGAGGATATGATCATTCCAGATGAAAAAGCATCGATTCTGGCGGCGGCAGAAGAAGAGGTTCACGAAATCCATGAACAGTACACCTCGGGCTTGGTTACCATGGGTGAACGTTACAACAAGGTGGTGGATATCTGGTCACGCACCAATGATCAAGTGGCTAATGCCATGATGGATATGTTGGGCACCGAAACCGTCATCGACCGGGATGGCAACGAGGTCAAACAGAAATCCTTTAACTCGGTTTATATGATGGCCGACTCCGGTGCGCGTGGTTCAGCGGCCCAGATTCGCCAGCTGGCCGGTATGCGCGGCCTGATGGCCAAGCCGGACGGGTCGATTATCGAAACGCCGATCACCGCCAACTTCCGTGAAGGTCTGTCGGTATTGCAGTATTTTATTTCCACCCATGGCGCACGTAAAGGTTTGGCCGATACGGCTCTGAAAACCGCTAACTCCGGTTATCTTACCCGCCGTCTGGTGGACGTATCCCAGGATCTGGTTATTGCCGGGGAGGACTGTGGCACCGATAACGGTCTACTGCTGGCTAGCCTTATCGAGGGCGGCGATGTCGTCGAGCCTCTGAGCGAGCGCGTGCTGGGCCGGGTAGTCGCACACGATGTGCTGGCCCCTGACAGTGATGACGTGCTGATTGAAGCGGGCACTCTGATGAATGAAAAGTGGGTTGCCCAGCTGGATGGCATGGGCGTGGATCATATGCTGGTGCGCTCCGCTATTACCTGTGAAAACCACTATGGCGTTTGTTCGGCCTGTTATGGCCGTGATCTGGCTCGTGGGCACCGGGTTAATCAGGGTGAGTCGGTCGGCGTGATTGCGGCCCAGAGTATTGGCGAGCCGGGCACCCAGCTGACTATGCGTACCTTCCATATCGGGGGTGCGGCGAGTCGAGCCGCTGCCGCCAATAATATTGAAATCAAGAGTACGGGTACGGTACGCCTGCACAACATGAAGACCGTGCAGCATCTTTCCGGTAACAACGTCGCGGTGTCCCGCTCCGGTGAAATTACCGTGCTGGATGAACGGGGTCGTGAGCGTGAGCGCTACAAGGTGCCTTATGGTGCGGTCATCACGGCTAATGATGGCGATGTCTGTGAAGCTGGCCAGATTCTCGCCAGTTGGGATCCTCATACCCATCCGATTATTACGGAAGAAGCCGGCATCGTGAAATTTATCGATATCGTCGAAGGCGTGACGGTACAAACCAAGATCGATGAAGTCACCGGTTTGACCAGTCTGGAAGTGACCGATCCCAAACAGCGGGGTACGGCGGCCAAAGATCTGCGGCCGATGGTGAAATTGCTGGCCGAAGACGGCAGCGATCTCATGATTACCGGCACCGATATTCCGGCCAACTACAACCTGCCGGCAGGTGCGATCATCGGTTTGAAAGATGGTGACAAGGTCGGGGTGGGTGACGCGGTTGCGCGTATTCCGCAGGAATCCTCCAAAACTCGCGACATTACCGGCGGTCTGCCGCGGGTGGCGGATCTGTTTGAGGCGCGCAAGCCCAAAGAACCCTCCATTCTGGCGGAAATCAGTGGTGTGGTCAGCTTTGGCAAAGAGACCAAGGGGAAGCAGCGGCTGGTGATCACCCCGACCGAGGGCGAAGTATACGAAACGCTGATTCCCAAATGGCGTCATGTCACCACCTTCGAAGGTGAGCAGGTGGCCAAGGGCGAAGTGATTGCCGAGGGCGAACCGAATCCGCACGACATTCTGCGTTTGCTTGGCGTCGAAGAGCTGGCGCGTTACATCGTCAAGGAAGTCCAGGACGTTTATCGCCTCCAGGGTGTAAAAATCAATGACAAGCACATCGAGGTCATTGTTCGGCAGATGCTGCGCAAGATCGAAATCAGTCACCCGGGAGACAGCTCCTTCCTCAAGGGTGAACAGGTCGATCGTGCGCGTCTGCTGGAAGAAAATGATCGCCTCAAGGCCGCCGATAAAGACCCCGCCCTGTTTAACGAAATGTTGCTGGGTATCACCAAGGCCTCACTGGCAACCGAATCCTTCGTTTCGGCCGCCTCCTTCCAGGAAACCACCCGTGTTCTGACCGAAGCGGCCGTGAGCGGCAAGGTCGATGATCTGCGTGGGCTGAAGGAGAATGTCATAGTCGGTCGTTTGATCCCATCGGGTACCGGACAGGCCTATCATGCTGAACGTCACCGCAAGCGCATGGAGATGATGGCGCCAGCTGAAATACTGGTCGAGACAGCGGACGAAATGCTGGACTCAGAAATCCAGTCCGCCATGGCGGCGGATTCGGAAGCCAGTACCGAATCCAGCGGACAGGGCTAATTGTTGGTAGGAATCTAAAGTCTGGCCCTGCCAGACGCCAACTAACGAAGCCCCCCCTAACGGAGGGTCAGGTCTTGCAATGCTATATTATTAGCCTATACTTCAATCCATGGCGAGACCTTTACGAATAGAATTAGCGGGTGGCCTCTACCATGTGACTTCACGAGGCGATCGGCAGGAAGAGATTTATGTGGGTGATGCTGATCGTCACCGCTGGTGTGAGTTGTTCGCGACGGTTTGTGAGCGGTTTAACTGGGTTTGTTGCGCCTATTGTCTGATGGATAACCACTATCATATTGTGGTGGAGACTATCGAAGGTAACCTGTCCAAAGGGATGCGACACCTCAATGGTGTTTACACCCAACAATTCAATCGCACACATGGGCGAGTCGGCCACGTGTTTCAAGGGCGATATAAAGCGATTCTGGTCGACAAAGACAGCTACCTTCTAACGCTATCGCGATACGTCGTCCTTAATCCGGTTAGAGCGGGTATGGTGAAGTCCGCCGGGGCATGGCCCTGGAGTAGTTATCGCAGCATGGTCGGACGTGTGCAGCGTCCGCCCTGGTTGGAAACGGACGGCTTGCTCAGTCAATTTGGCAAACAAAGAAAACGGGCGATAGAAAAATACATTGACTTTGTCTGCGCAGGCGTTGGTTTGCCTTCTCTTTGGGAAGAACTGAGTGGCCAAATCTATTTGGGTGATGCGGACTTTGTAAAAGCCATGCAGAAAAAGATTGTGACCGACGGTGATTTAAAAGAGGTACCCAAAGCCCAGCATCGCCCATCTGCAAAGTCAATAAAACATTATATAGCGGTATGCGATGACCGAAAGAAAGCCATGGCAGCCGCCTATCTGTCTGGTGACTACACAATGAAAGCGATTGCTAAGGAATTTGGCGTGCACTATGCGACGGTAAGCCGTGCAGTTAAGCGATTCGAGGATAGAGGAAAAAAGGTTTGATGTAGTATTGCAAGACCTGACCCCATAAAAAAGAGTCACACAAGCATCATCCCGGTGTCATCTTGCGTTGTCATAGTTTTTTGACAAATCAACCTACTTTCCGGGAGGAATATCATGAACCATTTTGTACTCAGGACTATCGCTACCGGTATGGCCCTGGCTATTGCCCAGATGGCTTCTGCTGGTACCGATGTACTTGTTAACCCGCTCACCCAGCCTATCGCACAGGTGACCTATCAACCCTATATTCAGCCGGGGGACGCCGGTAAGTTTGGCAAGCATGATCTCAAGGTCATTGCCTGGCAGACCAACGAGCCCGTGCCAAATGATGCATCCTATGTCGTTGAGTTCGGCAGGACGCTCCACTACGGCGAGACCGCTACCGTCAAGAGTCATGTCGTGGACAACTATCTGAGCGCGGATCCGTCACTACCGGTGCCGCCGACGGCATCGGGTGCGCACGTCAACTACTATTCCGTTCTTAAGGGCCTTGACTATGATACGACGTATCATTATTGGGTAACGGGTCCGGGCCTGCCCGCCGAGGGCTTCGCATCGTCATTCCATACGCGCAAGCGCTCAGGGCATTTCTCGTTCGAGGTGATGGGCGATGAGGGCTTCTTCCAGGCCGTGCCTCATTCCAACCCACCCCGCCGCGTGGACTACGAGGCCCGCATCGTCCACGAGATGTACGAGGTGCACAATCTTTCGGTGCCCGGCGTATCGCGCTTGCCCAAGCCGGATCTGGCGCTCAATACGGGTGATAACGTTTACTATGACGGCGCCGAAGGCAGCTACCGCGACTTCTGGATGCCGGTGTGGAACAATGACGTCAGCTCCAATGAGACCGGTGCCCCGTTCATCCGCCATATCCCATACTATATTGTCGTGGGTAACCACGACCTTGGTAGCACGGGCATCAGCGCCAACCTGCTGGGCAGTGCCCATGCCGGCAAATATAGCGGGGGAACGGGTGGCGGCGACGCCTTGCAGTATTTCAATAACTTCTACTTCCCGCTCAACGGACCGAAGGGCGTCGATCCGCAGTACATCTTCAACGGTGACGTGAGTAGTCCTACCGGGTTCTACTTCGCTTACAACGGGGTGAACTACAGCTCACCCGCCGCCATCGAGGCTTTTCGCGCCAGCACCACGGTCGATACCGGCAAGGGCAGTATGCGCCAGATCGATACCATGGGTAACTACTCTTTTGACCAGGGTAACACCCACTTCGTTTTCCTGGACGGTAATCCGCACCTGTTCGACGGGCTGCTCAGCTATGTGGCTACCTACAAGAGTCCGGCCACCAGCTTCCCGGACTATCCGAGCATCCTGCGCAAATGGCTTATTAACGATCTCGATAGCAGCGACCAGACCTGGAAGGTTGTTGTCTTTCACCATCCGTCGTTCTCATCGGGCAACCTGACCATGCGTAATTGGCAGATGCGCCGCGTGGCCAAGTTCTTCGAGGACCATGGTGTCAATGTCGTCTTCAATGGCCATGAGCACAACTACCAGCGGACCCATCCGTTGCGGGCTTTGAGCACGGTTGCCGATGCGCCCAGCGTGAGCGGGCCAGCGGCGGTAGCCATTGATAACCGCTACGACGGTGTGGCAGACACGGTGCCGGATGGCGTAATTTATATCGTGGAGGGTGCCGGTGGCGAAGGCGGCCACGACAACGGTCTGGAGAAAACGCGTGGCGCGGGTCCTGGCGCCGACCAGGACGATTCGGCTACAGGGACGTACACCTACGGTCCGGGCTTAACTTTCCCGAATGGACCCGCGTCGTGGCTGGATGACCACCTCACGGGTGCGCAGATGGCTCCCTTCATGCCGGGTGCCGGGCAGGGACCGAAGATCACGGCGCGCTTCAAGGCCAGAGTGTTTTCTTTCGCCGACGTTGTGGTCGATCGCAACCGCTTGACACTGTATCAGATCTCCGAACCGCTGAAGGCGACCTCATCGGCGACCGCCGACAACCCGGCGCCCTTCGGTACGGACATCAACGGCAACCCGTTGAACGACCCGATTCCGGATACCCTCATCGACCCGACCACCGGGAAGGTGGTATCCAATCCGGCTGTTGGCACTCCCGCGCTGCTCGACCGCTTTACCATCAGAAAACCGAGGGTGGGAGACAAGCTCAAGGTGAAGCTGCGTGCCTCTCGTGTGGCCACACCGGGTACGACGGTGGACTACTCGCTGACGATCAACAACGAGACCGGTTACTCGCTTAACGGAACCCAGGCCGTTTTCACTCTGCCTGAAGGCATTAAGTTTGCTGGTCGGCTGGGCAACAATGTGACGCAGCACGGGCGGGACATCGTGGTGACTCTGGGGCGTCTGGTGGCGGGAGAGAAGCGCAACGTCAACCTGGAGGCCACCGTGCTGAGGAGGACGGATCGTCGCCACGAGGCAGAGTCGGAGGACTTAATGGTCACTGCCAAGGTGCGTTCCGCGACGGTGATGCCGGTGACGGCAAACCGCATCTCAACCCACATCGCCGTTGGACACAGGCGTCACGGTCGCGACGACGACTAAGCGGTTGTGTGAAGTCCCGGCAGGAGACGGCAGAGAATGAACATAGGCTCTCCGCCGTCTCTCTTGCTGAACCAGGGAAAACAAAAACCAGAAAGCAGAGACTAAATGCAGCAACAAAAGCCGGCTTCGGGAGACGCCGGCTTTTTTATCTATTTTTGAAAATCTGCTGAATATCAGGGTATAAACCCGCTATCTGACGCTTTTCTTCGCTTTGCAGGAAAAAGATCCGCTTTTTCGCAGGGATCCGGTTGCAGAATTCCTCAATATTCACTAAAATCTCGCGCCTTACGACAGCTCAAACCTTGATATTGATATCGAGGCGCGGGTCTGTCGTTTATTTTCTGGAGTTAAAAGAATTATGGCCACAATCAACCAATTGGTGCGCAAGCCGCGCAAGCGCAAACTGGAAAAGAGCAATGTTCCGGCGCTTGAGGCTTGCCCGCAGAAACGCGGTGTGTGTACCCGCGTCTACACCACCACCCCGAAAAAACCCAACTCGGCGATGCGTAAGGTTGCGCGTGTACGTCTGACTAATGGTTTTGAAGTGACGACGTATATTGGTGGTGAGGGACACAACTTGCAGGAGCACTCAGTCGTGCTGATTCGTGGTGGTCGTGTGAAGGATTTACCGGGTGTACGTTATCACACCGTGCGCGGCTCACTGGATACCTCGGGTGTCAATGACCGTCGTAAAGGGCGTTCAAAGTACGGCGCCAAGCGACCCAAATCCTAAGCAGCCCAATAATCTGGAACGCCTTGTTCCAGTCACATCGAGAAATCAGGAATAGTTAAATGGCCAGAAGGCGTGTAGCAGCAAAAAGAGAAATCTTGCCGGATCCGAAATTTAAATCGACGGTGATTGCCAAGTTTATCAATATTCTGATGCTGAGCGGCAAAAAGTCTGTCGCCGAAAAAATTGTCTATGGCGCGCTGGATTCAGTGGCTGAGCGTGGCAAGACCGAAGATGGTGTTGAAGCTTTTGAAAAAGCGCTAGAAAATGTGCGCCCCATCGTTGAGGTGAAATCCCGCCGCGTCGGTGGTGCCACCTATCAGGTACCGGTTGAAGTTCGCCCCAGTCGCCGCAACACCCTGGCTATGCGCTGGCTGGTGGATGCGGCGCGTAAGCGCAGTGAAAAAGGGATGGGCGCGCGTTTGGCCGGTGAAATTATGGATGCCTCCGAGAATCGCGGCAGCGCAGTGAAGAAGCGTGAAGACACGCACCGTATGGCTGAAGCGAATAAAGCCTTTGCGCATTATCGCTGGTAACAGCAAACCATTTATTTTGAGGAGATGCTCCCCTGACGGGGCTGAACGAACGTGGCACGCCAAACCCCCATCGAACGCTATCGTAATATCGGCATCATGGCCCACATTGATGCCGGCAAAACGACGACAACCGAGCGTATTCTGTACTACACCGGTATTTCGCACAAAATCGGTGAAGTGCATGATGGCGCTGCGACGATGGACTGGATGGAACAGGAGCAGGAGCGTGGCATCACCATTACTTCAGCGGCGACCACCTGTTTCTGGCAGGGGATGGACAAACAGTTTCCCCAGCACCGCATCAATATAATTGACACCCCCGGACACGTTGATTTCACCATTGAAGTCGAACGTTCCCTGCGCGTACTCGACGGCGCCTGTGCGGTATTTTGCGCCGTTGGCGGTGTCGAGCCGCAGTCGGAAACTGTCTGGCGTCAGGCCGACAGATACGGCGTGCCGCGCATGGCTTTCGTCAACAAGATGGATCGCGCCGGTGCGGATTTTTTGCGCGTCATCGAACAGATTAAAGATCGCCTGGGTGCCAATGCCGTGCCGATTCAGATGAATATTGGCACGGAAGAAAAATTTGAAGGTCTGGTCGACCTGGTGCGAATGAAGGCCATTTACTGGGATGACGCGGACATGGGCGTAACCTATGAAGCGCGTGAGATTCCGGAAGCATTACAGGCGCAGTGTGCCGAGTTGCGCGAACAGATGGTGGCTGCGGCGGCTGAGGCCAATGACGCGTTGATGGACAAGTACCTCAATGAAGGCGATCTGTCCGAAGATGAAATTAAACAGGGCCTGCGCGCGCGGACCCTGAACAACGAAATTATTCCCTGTCTGTGTGGCAGCGCTTTTAAGAACAAGGGCGTGCAGGCGATGCTGGATGCGGTGGTCGAGTTGATGCCCTCCCCCATTGATGTACCGGCTATCAAGGGCATGCTGGATGATGGTAAGGAAACGGAAGCCGAACGCCACCCTGCCGATGATGAACCCTTTGCGGCGCTGGCCTTCAAGATCGCCACCGATCCTTTTGTCGGCACACTGACTTTTTTCCGGGTCTATTCCGGGGTGCTGGAATCCGGTAGCTTTGTGTTGAATTCCGTGCGCGGCAAGAAAGAACGCATTGGCCGTATTGTACAGATGCATGCGAACAGCCGCGAAGAAATCAAGGAAGTTCGCGCCGGTGATATTGCCGCCGCCGTGGGCCTGAAAGATGTTACCACTGGTGACACGCTGTGTGATCTGGAACATGTTATTATCCTGGAGCGGATGGAATTTCCGGAGCCGGTTATTTCTGTGGCCATTGAACCCCGGACCAAGGTGGATCAGGAAAAGATGGGCGTCGCCCTGTCCAAACTGGCGCAGGAAGATCCCTCTTTTCGTGTGCACACCGACGAAGAGTCCGCTCAGACCATCATCTCCGGTATGGGCGAATTGCATCTGGATATTATTGTTGATCGCATGAGACGTGAGTTCGGCGTTGATGCCAACGTCGGTGCGCCGCAGGTGGCGTATCGTGAAACTATTCGCAAACCGGTCGAAGTCGAGGGCAAATTCGTACGTCAGTCCGGCGGTCGCGGTCAGTATGGCCACGTACGCCTGCGCCTGGAAGCGCAGCCTGCAGGCACAGGCTATGAATTTGTGAATGAAATTGTCGGCGGCGCGGTGCCCAAAGAATATATTCCTGCGGTGGATAAAGGCATCCAGCAGCAGATGGAAAACGGTGTCATTGCCGGTTTCCCGGTCGTCGATGTCAAGGTGACCCTGTATGACGGCTCCTACCACGAAGTGGATTCTTCGGAAATGGCGTTTAAAATCGCCGGCTCAATGGGTTTCAGGGAAGGCGCCAGGAGGGCTCATCCGGTACTGCTTGAGCCAGTAATGAAGGTGGAAGTGGTGACCCCGGAAAATTATATGGGCGATGTCATGGGCGACCTTAACCGCCGCCGGGGCATTGTTCAGGGAATGGAAGATGTTCCGGCCGGCAAAATTATCAAAGCCGAAGTGCCATTGGCTGAAATGTTTGGTTATGCCACCGATCTGCGTTCGGCCACCCAGGGGCGCGCCACCTATAGTATGGAATTCGAGAAGTATGCAGAGGCGCCTGCAAGTATCGCAGATGAAGTCATTAAGAAAGTATCATAGCCGCTAGAATTTAAGATGAATTTGAGATTAAGAGGGTAACACGGTGTCCAAGGAAAAATTTGAACGAACGAAACCGCATGTGAATGTTGGCACGATTGGCCACGTAGATCATGGGAAGACCACGTTGACGGCGGC
>DRJN01000219.1 GCA_011052165.1 Gammaproteobacteria bacterium | reverse complement strand
GCTTAAAAGTGTACTGGTATTAGGAACGCCTATTTAGATTAGCCACCCAACGCCCTTTGCATCAAGGCATGTTTCAACGGCGTAATTCGGTCCGTCATATTCAGACCTGTATTACGCAGCCAACGGATGGCCTGCGAGCGACTACTGAATAGCAGCTTGAAGGCATCCATGCTACACAGCATGGCGCGATTGTCCGCGCGCCGCCAGCGCTCATAACGGCGCAGTACGCTATAGCGGCCGGGATCACGGTGTTTGTGATGCGCATCCAGGAGCACCTCGGCCAGAGATGCAGCATCCGCCATGCCCAGATTCACACCCTGGCCGGCCAACGGATGCATCATGTGGGCGGCATCGCCCACCAGCGCCAGTCGCGGCTGGACATAATGCAGCGTTTCAAAATAACGCAGGGGAAACACGGCGCGTGGTCCGATCTTTTCAATCTTACCGAGACGGTCTTCAAAACTGGTCGCCAGTTCTTCCGCAAAGGCGGCCTTATCCAGCGCCAGCAACGCTTTTGCGTGTTCATGGCCGGTAGACCAGACGATAGCGCTATGCCCCTCCGTCAAAGGTAGAAAGGCCAGCGGCCCGTCAGGCTGGAAGCGTTGCCAGGCCGCCTCCTGATGGTGGCGTTCGGTCTTCACCCAGGTCACCAGTGCGCTCTGATCATAGTCCCAGCCATGAACACCCATCCCGGCCTGTTGGCGAACCCAGGAACGACCCCCATCGGCTGCGACCATCAGCTTGCCCTGTATCTGCGTCTCATCGGCCAGCGTCAAACGGGTGCGGTCTTCGCCAATATCCAGTTTTTTCGTGACAACCGGGCAAAGCAAGCGGACATTATCAAGCAGGGCCAGACGCTGATGCAGCGCCTTGAGGATGACCCGGTTCTCAATGATATGCCCCAGATCCGGTTCACCCAGCTCAGCACTGTCGAAATGCACTTCACCATGACCACTGGCGTCCCAGACGTGCATTTCACGATAGGGGCTAAGACGCTGGGCTTCTATATAAGGCCAGATCTGCAAGTCCTGCAGCAAAGCTTGCGAAGTGCGGGTAATCGCACTGACGCGTATATCATAACCATCATCCGCCCATGACGGCTGCGGGCAGTGAGCACCCAGCAGGGCGATATGCAAATTCGATGGCGCCAGGGCGCAGGCCAATGTCGCCCCCACCATGCCGGCCCCGACGATAACCACATCAACGTTGTTTTCCGCCTTCACGCTATTTTTAGTCACAGAGGTAAGCCTCGACTCAGACGCGGCTGTTTGCCGATATAGCCCATCGCATAACGGGCCAGGCGTTTCTTTAATGGCGGCAGGGTGTCCAGCGCTAACAGTCCAAGATTGCGGGCCAGCGCCAGCGGCGGAAAAGCATTGGAAAAAACTCTTACCAGGGCATCGGTGGAACCTGCAGTCTGCCACTGATCACGCCGCCGCCAGTGCGCATAATCCTCCAGGATATCCAGCTTGCCGATATCACGTCCCTTTCTTTGCGCATCGACGATGATTTGCGCCAGCACCGCTACGTCACGCAGCCCCAGATTAAAACCTTGACCCGAAACCGGGTGCAGGGAATGGGCGGCATTGCCGATAATAGCCAGGCGCGGACGCACCAGCTCACGCGCCAGCAAAAATTTCAGCGGATAAACATGCCGTGCCCCCACTTTGACAAAGCCCCCCGCACGCCGACCGAAATGTCCCTGGAGGTGTTCCAGAAACGCCAACTCATCCAGTGATGCCATCGCGTCAGCCTGATGGGGTCTCAGCGTCCAGACAAGGGCATAAGCATGCTCTCCCCCGCCAGGATCACAGACGGGCAACAGCGCCATCGGGCCGCTGTCAGTAAATCGTTCATAGGCGATATGCTGATGTGGGCGATCACAGACAAGATTGGCGATCAAGGCTGTTTGACCATAATTCATGCTGAAAGTTTTGATTCCAGCCAACTCACGCAAGCGTGATTCAGCGCCATCAGCCGCCACCACCAGTTTCGCCACAAGACTCTCGACCTCACCGTGCCGGCTAATCTTGACCGTAGCCCAATCCGGGCCTCGCCCTGACTCAGCAGCTTCAACCCGGGCCGGGCAGATCAGATCGATGTTGTCACTATGATTCATACCAGCGGTTAAGACCTCACCCAGCACCCTGGTTTCCACCACATAACCCCATGCTGCCACGCCCTGCTCACGGCAATCCATATGCGTCGAACCTATATGCCCACGATCCGAAATATGGATGCGTTCGATTGGCATCACCCCCCGCGCTTCTATCTCTGTCCACAGGCCCAGAGTCTGAAAAATTATCCGTGAACTATCAGACAGCGCCACGCTACGCGCATCAAAACTGGGTTGTTGTTCACAATCAAACGGCGTGCCTTCCACCACCGCGATATGCAAATTCGCGCCGCCGGCCTGACTGAGAGCACAAGCCAGGCTGGCACCCACCATCCCGCCGCCAACAATCAGTACGTCATAATTTACAGGCACGACTGACTTTGTCATTGTGTTAACCTGCGTCTTCGAGTGACGGGCTTCGTTTTAGCTTTTACTCGTCGCGTGCTTTTAACCCCCGCCATCAGGGCTTCGATCTCATCAACGGTCTTGACCACATCCGCCGAAAGAATCTCATGGCCCTCCCGGGTGACCAGCACATCATCCTCAATACGAATGCCGATGTTCCACCATTTTTTTGCCACGCCCTTGCTGGCAGCGGGAATATACAGGCCGGGTTCCACCGTCAGGGTCATGCCCGGCTCCAGTACGCGCCACTGGGTATCAATTTTATAATCACCCACATCATGAACATCCATGCCCAGCCAGTGGCCGGTGCGATGCATGTAAAAACGGCGATAAGCCTGTTTTTTCAGCAGTGTTTTCAGACTGCCTTTCAACAATCCCAGCTCGATCAGGCCTTCGGTTAACACACCGACTGCCGCTTCATGGGGATCATTCCAGTGATTGCCCGGCTGGACCTGTTCAATAGCCGCGTATTGCGCCGCCAGGACCAGTTCATACAAGGCCTTCTGCGCCCGGCTAAAGTGGCCGTTAACCGGAAAGGTCCGGGAAATATCCGCTGCATAACAGTCGATTTCAGCACCCGCATCGATCAGCACCAGATCGCCAGTCTTCATTTTTGCACTGTTTTCCACGTAATGCAGAATACAGCCATTAGCGCCGCTACCCACTATACTGGCATAGGCCGGAGAACGTGCGCCGTGATACATAAAGGTATGCAGCAGTTCGGCTTCCAACTGGTATTCCATCATCCCTGGTTTGCAGTGCTGCATGGCCCGGCGATGGGCTTCGGCCGAAATTTTTGCCGCCTTGCGCATCGCCCGAATTTCAAAACTGCTTTTGTACAGGCGCATGTCGTGCATGAGATGATCCAGCGAAACAAATTCGCCCGGCGTATGAATGCCGGCGCGACTCTGCTTGCGCAGGCGATTAACCCAGCCAATCAGGCGCTGATCAAAACCCGGGTGCGCACCCATGGTGTAGAACACGCGCGCCTTGTTTTCCAGTAGACCCGGCAGGATGTCATCAATGTCGCCAATCGGAAAACAGTCATCCACATGATAGACAGAGATCGCCCCCTCCTGACCGGCACGCAGGCCGTTCCAGGTTTCCATTTTCGGATCATTCTCGCGGCAGAACAGGATGTACTCACCATGTTCCCGCCCCGGAATCAGCACCGCGACAGCTTCCGGTTCTGCGAAACCGGTCAAATAGAAAAAATCACTGTCGGGACGATAGGGGTGCTCCACATCCCGGTTACGGATATATACCGGCGCGGTCGGTAAAATAGCCACCGAATGTTCGTCCATCATACCCATCAGGCGGCGACGACGTCGTTTGAATTCCTGGGCGCTCATTAAACTATTATACTCACTCTATTCAGAAGCGCTAACCGCGCTGCCGGGATCCATGTATTAATCGTTCCATAAGTATTTGCATGTATTTTATCCCCTCACCCCCACCCTCGTCGCTCTCGCCCGTCCATGGGCTTCGCAACATAAGGTCATCCATGACCAAATCCCATAGGGAGAGGGGGCTATGGTGCAAAGACTTATGCAACGATTAATACCACGGTTATAAGGCCGCGCTTTGCCGGCAACTTCAATCTCTGTTGCAGGCATTAGTGCCGGGCTTTCGAATTTGCCGTCTCTTTCAGACTACGGATTTCCTCATGGAACAGCAACACGCCCATACGCACATATTCGTTCAATTCCGACCAGCTTTGCTCATCCTGGACGTCATCCGTCTCGAAATCACCGGCATGGGTGAACGCCAACAGATCCCGGACAAACTCCGGCAATTCGCCCGGTAATTTAGCCGTATCAACAACGCCCCCCAGAGACATTCCCATGAGAAAACCCTGACACCAGTGAGAAAATGCGTCAATCCGCTCGGGCAGGCCAGAATCATCGTCCGGCAACAGGAGCTGAAATACAAAATCGGGGTTTTTCATCTGTTCCAACACACGGATATAAACAGATTGCAGAATACCCACGGCTTCCTGCGCCAGCAGATCCCCTGCTTCTACCCCAGGCGCACAGTGCGCCAGCCAGCGGCTTTGCGCATTGTCCTCCTGCACCGCCAGCAGCCCGCATAACACGCCATGACATTCGGCGCTGTCCATACCCGCGTGCAGAGACATCAGCGCATCATCTATTTGCTCATAATTCATTTCTGTTCCCGTCAGTATTTGCAGTTTTGTCTATTGTACCGTTGACCCTGCCAGTCTGCCGCTCTATATTGATCATAAATTATGCGTAAATATGCAAAAAACAGGTAGCAGCATCGATGGATGATTTAGATCTGAAAAAATTAGAAACACGAGTTGATGACCTCATCAAGGCTGTTGACAGATTACGTTCAGAAAACAAAACGCTACGTGAAAGCCAGACTCACCTGTTGACTGAACGTAATCAGTTGCTGGAAAAAACTGAAACCGCCCGTACCCGGGTCGAATCAATGATTAACCGTCTAAAGGCAATGGAAAATGAAGACTAATACCGCTTCCAAGGCAGTCACTGTCCACATCATGGACAAGGAATATCTGGTTTCCTGTACCGATGGAGAACAGCAGGATCTAATGCGTTCTGTTGATTATCTCGATAAAAAAATGCGCGAAGTTCGCGAAAAAGGGAAAATTATCGGCCCCGATCGCATTGCTGTGATTGCTGCGCTCAATATCTCTCATGAGCTACTGACGCAAGATGGCAATAAGGAGATAATGGACAATGGTATCAGCCAGCGCCTGAAGAATCTTCAGGCAAAAATTGAAAACACGCTGTTTGAAAGCCAGCAACTGGAATTTTAACACCCACTTTGACGCTTTGGGTGGCTACTGCAATATTCGTTTGCTGATTGGGGTATTCTTGAACCGTAAATAAAACCCCTGGGAGCAATTTCTCGATATTGTGTGCATGTCCGCTTGACGGAAAGCCTAATGTATCAGATGCGCTCCCACTTGAGCTTCTGGTTCGAGACGAAAATCACGACGGTATAGGTGGTAGCCACCCTCCTTTAAAAGCATATGGAAATCTATTCAGACGCCCGTTCCACACTAAGAAGGCAAATGCGAAAGCAGCGGCGCAGCCTTTCAGACTTTGAACGCCGGATCAGAGCAAAAAAACTCTTCCACCTCATCGCCGCCACCCGGGTTTTTCAGAAAAGTCGAAATATCGCTTTTTATCTGACAAATGACGGCGAAATTGATCTCTTATTTCTCATCAAACAGGCCTGGAAACAAAAAAAACGCTGTTATCTCCCCGTACTTGGCCTTGGTCACAGCCGCAGCCTCTGGTTTTTACCCTATACACCGGCCACAAAGCTGTATCGAAACAACTTCGGAATCAACGAACCCATACATACACGCCATACCCGCCAGTTTAAGGTGCAGTCTCTCGATCTTGTATTTATGCCCCTGGTTGCCTTTGATGAGCAGGGTAATCGTCTGGGTATGGGGGGTGGATTCTATGATCGCACTCTCGCCTTCCTGCATCATCGTCGCCAATGGCGCAAACCCCACCTTATCGGAACCGCATTCAGCTTTCAGCAAGTAAAAAAACTGGATCCCCATGCCTGGGATGTCCCTCTGGAAGGTATTGCCACCGACGAAGAGTTCCGAATCTTTTTCCGGCACTGATTAATTTCATTCTTATCTAAAAAAAGACACAGAACGTTATACCCAAGGTGAATAGCGATGAGTTAACCTCTTTTCCGCCACCCCGGCATGCCTTTAGCCAGGATCAAGAAGGCTAAACGGCTGAGAAAAACAGCGGTGCAAACATTTCTTGCTTCGAAACCCTCTTTCACTCTATTTTTTAATAGCTGTTGCACTAACATTTTTTATCCATCGCAAACAAAAAAGCACAAAAAAACATATCACACACACTTCGATCATCAATATTCATACATAACAACAAGTAACAGCTCTAATTTAATAAACATTACTAGCATTTTACTATAACTTAGCTATACTCCCCCATAATCTCAAGTGTATAAACCGGAGGGTTGCGTATGGCCATTAAAAAGAAAGGAAAGAAGAAGGTAGCGAAGAAAAAAGTCGCTAAGAAAAAGGTACTCAGAAAGAAGGTAGCTAAAAAGAAAGTTGCCAAGAAAAAAGTAGCGAAGAAAAAAGTAACCAAGAAGAAAG
>DRJN01000218.1 GCA_011052165.1 Gammaproteobacteria bacterium | reverse complement strand
TCCCCTTGTCCACTGCGCTTTACGCCACCCGATCGATGTCGTGGAAGGCATGGCCATCGTGGATGGTTTGCGTCATTTGCATCCTGGCGATGCGCAAAGCAATGCGTTGGCCCGTCTAGCGCGTGACCACCCTGCTCATGCAGTGCGCCAGGCCGCGACGGAAGCCCTGGCGGAAATAGTCGATGAAAAACCGCAGTAGTCTTCAGCGGTCACGCCCCAGGGCAAAACATTTGAAAATCGCTCGTGCTTTGATCGTCCGAGGCAAAACGAGCACCCCACACGCTATTCAATATTCTGCACCTGCTCACGCATTTGTTCGATTAACACTTTCATGTCCACCGAGGCGCGAGTGGTGTCTATATGCACGGACTTGGAACCGAGGGTGTTGGCCTCACGGTTAAGTTCCTGCATGAGAAAATCCAGACGCCGGCCAATGGGCTGATCATCATTCAACACCCGCCGCACTTCTTCGATGTGCATGGCCAGACGATCCATTTCTTCATCCACATCGGTTTTGTTGGCCAATAAGACGATTTCCTGTTCCAACCGTTCGGCGTCCACTTCGACGCCGACTTGCTCCAGTCGCGCCTTCAGTTTTTCGCGCCAGGCCGCCATGATCTCGGGCATTTTTGTCCGCACCTGTTCAACCAGAGCCGCCATCGCCGCACAACGCTGCTCAATCACAGCGGCCAGTTTCTCGCCCTCACGTTCGCGGGTGGCGATCAGATCGGCCAATGCCGTATCGAGCAGGACGCTAACTGCATTGAACAGACTGTCCTGATCCACACTGCAAGTCTGCAGCACGCCGGGCCAGCGTAAAATCTCAAGCGCGTTCACCGGCGTGTGATCGTAGAGAATACGGTCAATCTCACGGCTGGCATCGGAGATCTGCTTGACCCGATCCATGTCCAGTACCAGCGCATCCTGCCCGGCTTCCGGTGGCTGATAACGCAGACTGAACTCCACCTTGCCCCGGCTCAGATGGTCGGAAATAACCGTACGCAGACGTGGTTCCAGACTGCGCAGTTCTTCCGGTAGTCTGAAATTGATGTCCAGAAAACGCTGGTTAACGCTGCGAAGTTCCAGGGTTAGTCTGCCAAACGCCCCATTTTCTTCCTGACGGGAAAACGCGGTCATACTACGAACCATAAAAAAACCCCTTATTAATAAATGTCTTGCCTTGTTAAGGCCTTAATATGCTAATCTTGAATGTAATCAGGGCGTTGAGCAAGGCAATATGACGAAACTTGAAAATGAATTACCCGGTGGTACGCCCATTGATGAGTACACCATCGTGCGAACACTGGGCGGTGGCGGGTTCAGTATCGTCTATCTGGCCACCGACCAACAGGGTAAACAGGTGGTGCTCAAGGAATATATGCCCTCCAGGATTGCCAGCCGGGATGATTCTCATACCGTGGTCGCCAGCAAAGAAAGTTATGCCGATCGTTTTGCCCACGGCCAGCGCCTGTTTTTTCAGGAAGCCGGGGCGCTGGGCAACCTCAAGCATCCTAACATCGTTAACGTGATCAATTTTTTTCGCGCCAATGGCACGGTCTATATGGTGATGGCGTACGAGGAAGGCTATAATTTGCAGAATTACATCCTGCGCCACAAGGGTAAACTCAGCGAAACCTTCATTCTTACCGTGTTCCGGCCTCTGCTCGATGGCCTCAGAACCATCCACAAAAATGGCCTGCTGCATCTGGACGTGAAACCGGGCAATATCCATTTGCGTCATGGCGCCAGCCCCCTGCTGCTGGATTTCGGCGCTGTGCATGAAATGATGCACAGTCGCCAGTTCCAGCCCAAGCAGGTCGTCACGCCCGGCTTTTCCCCCATTGAACAGCTGGATCCCGGTGGCTATATCGGTCCCTGGACCGACATCTACGCCATCGGCGCCACCATGCGTACCTGCATGACGGGCACGCCACCCCCTCCTTCGACCCGGCGGCGGGAACGCGACACGATGAAAACCGCACTGAGCGCCTTCAAGAAAATTTATTCCGCCTCACTGCTTGAGGCTGTGGACTGGGCCATGGAGGTGGATCCCATCCTGCGGCCGCAGAATGTCGATCAGCTGATCGAGGTGTTGGATGCCAGCGCCCGCAAACTGCAAAACACCACGGGAACAGTTTAGCTATGCAGTTCGAATTTGGCCGCACCAGCCGGCTGGGCAACCGCCCCGTCAACCAGGATCGTACCGAGATTATTGAGGGTCCGGCTGGGGTAGTGCTGGTGCTGGGCGATGGACTGGGTGGCAAACCGGGCGGCGATCTGGCCGCCCAAACGCTGGTGGACACCGTCAGTGAAGAGCTGGCACTGCATCCGCTGCCCGCCGAAAAACCCCGAGCCTTCCTGAAAGAACTGTTGCGTCGTGCGCACCACAAAATTCTGATGACCGGCCGCGACCATAAGCCACCTCTGCTTCCGGGGACCACAGCAGTCATCTGTCTGATCCAGAAGGGCATGGCCTGGTGGGCCCATGCCGGCGACAGCCGTCTGTATCTATACCGTCATGGCCTGTCCCTGTACCGCACTACCGATCATTCCTATGTGGAGCAGCTTTATCAGGAAGGCCGTATTCCCCTGAAAAAACTGCAACGTCACCCCATGCGCAACTATGTTACCCAGTGCCTTGGCCTTTCAGCCCACGATCTCCAGGTTACGATCAGCGAGGGTGTCGCCATCAAGGAGGGTGATGTTCTGTTGCTGTGTTCCGATGGTTTCTGGGATCCGCTGGACGAGGCGCAGATAGGCCGCCTGCTGGACCAGAAAAAACTGAATTCTGCCCTCGATGATCTGGCTGAATGCGCCGAGGCCGCCAGCTACCCCAAAAGCGACAATGCGACTGCCGTTGCTATTCGGATTGTCTCGCTGCAACAGCTACAGCCCTCACGCCGGCGTAGCAAGCCGGACAAGTGCACAAACCTGGAAGAGAGTCCGCTTGACAGTGCAATCGAGGAAATTCAGCGTGCTATTCGTGAATATGGCTACGAAATGAAGACGGATGGCGACAAATAATCCCGTAAAAAGCGCAACGCCCGCAGTAGGCGCGTTATACTCACCCGCTTTAATTTGTCGCCACAGGAATCCTGATTATGTCCCACCGTCCCAGCGGGCGCGCCAACAATGAGCTGCGCCCAGTCACCATCACTCGCCACTACACCAAACACGCAGAAGGATCCGTGCTGATCGAATGCGGTGATACCAAAGTGCTCTGTACCGCCAGCGTCAGCACCCGGGTCCCGAACTTTTTGCGTGGCAAGGAGCAGGGCTGGGTCACGGCGGAATACGGCATGTTGCCCCGCTCCACAGGTGAGCGCATGGGCCGCGAAGCTGCACGGGGCAAACAGGGCGGACGCACCATGGAAATCCAGCGCCTGATCGGCCGCTCCCTGCGTGCGGCAGTGGATCTCAAGGCACTGGGAGAAAACAGCATTGCTCTGGATTGCGATGTAATCCAGGCTGATGGCGGCACCCGCACCGCCTCCATCACCGGCGCCTGGGTGGCGCTGGTCGATGCTATTCGCCATATGCAGGAAAATAAAATCATTAAGACCGATCCCCTGGTCAGCCAGATCGCCGCCATCTCGGTGGGCGTTTATAAAGGTGAGGCGGTGACGGATCTGGATTACCCGGAAGACTGTGACTGTGAAACCGATATGAATCTGGTCATGAATGACAAGGGCGGCTTTATCGAAGTACAGGGCACCGCCGAAGGCGCCGCCTTTGATTCAGACGAGCTAAACGCCATGCTGGGACTGGGCACAGATGCTATCGCCCAATTGATGGAAATACAGCGCAAAGTGCTCGATATATAATGAGGATAAACGCGATGAAAAAAATCGTACTCGCCAGCAACAACAAGGGCAAGGTCCATGAAATCAACCAGATTCTCGCCGGGTTTGATGTCAGCGTTTTG
>DRJN01000217.1 GCA_011052165.1 Gammaproteobacteria bacterium | reverse complement strand
CGCCTGAATCGCGAAGCCCGCAGCCTGCTGGAAGGCCGCTTTCCCCTGCTTTGGCTGGAGGGCGAAATGTCCAATCTGGCCCAGCCTGCTTCCGGGCACTGGTATTTCTCGCTCAAGGATCAGACCGCCTCAGTGCGTTGCGCCATGTTTCGCAACCGCAACCGGCTGCTGCGTTTCCGACCGGAAAACGGTGCCCAGGTGCTAGTGCGCGCCCGCATCAGCCTGTATGAAGCGCGCGGCGAATTCCAGACCATCATTGAACACATGGAAGAAACCGGCGACGGCGCCCTGCAACGCGCCTTCGAAGAACTGAAGCAGCGCCTGAGTCAGGAAGGCCTGTTCGATGCGGCACACAAACAAACGCTACCGTCCATGCCGCAGCGTATCGGCATCATCACCTCTGTGAGCGGTGCCGCCATTCGGGATATTCTTAGCACACTCCAACGCCGCTTCCCGGCCATTCCCGTCGTAGTCTATCCCGTTGCCGTACAGGGTGAGCATGCCGCCGAGGACATCGCCGCCGGTATCCGACTGGCCTCGCAACGACGTGATTGTGAAGTTTTGATCCTCGCCCGTGGTGGCGGTTCGCTGGAGGATCTGCGCGCCTTCAATGAAGAAATCGTCGCCCGCGCCCTTTATGACTGCTGCATTCCGGTTATCAGCGGTGTTGGCCATGAAATCGACTTCAGCATTGCGGACTTCGTCGCCGACCAGCGTGCGCCCACGCCTACCGCCGCCGCAGAACTGGCCAGCCCGGATCAGCAGGTGCTATTGAAGCGGATCCAGCAGCTTTTTTCCCGGCTCCATAACAGCATCACGGTAAGTCTGCAAAGCCGCTCTCAACAACTACACAACCTGCAAAAGCGGCTGCGCCATCCGGGACGCCGTTTACAGGATATTGCACAACGGCTGGATGAACTTGAATTGCGCATGCAACAAGCCATGCAGCACCGCTTGCAATACCGACAGCATGCGCTCAACATGCTGACAGAAAAATTGCAGCAGCATCGGCCAGACCATTACATTGATCACAAACAGCGGCAACTGAGGGATGCCAGCCATCGGCTTCGGCAGGCCATGCACCATCGGCTTGAACAAAGCTGCCGGCAACTGCAACATCTGATGCACACCCTTGATACCCTCAGTCCGCTGGCTACACTTTCACGCGGCTATGCTATTACCACCGCACTGGATAACCACCGTATCATTCGTTCAAGCTGCGAGCTGAAACCGGGGCAAGAGATAAAAACCCGGCTGGCAAACGGCCACATCATTTCAAAAATTGAAACCCTGGAATCATGATAAAATCTACCACGCTGATAACGGGCCTTATTATTTATTCTCTATTTTCACTCTGTGCCAACGCAGCCGAGCACTACCCTCGGCCTGATTCTGTACCAGGCGGTATCGCCATCGTCGAACTCGGTCTGCACAGCCCCGCCCCGCCGTCTGTCTATTATGGAAAGAAACGGGTACTGGTGCGCCGAAACGGGAAACAATGGGAAGCCATCGTCGGTATTTCCCTGTTCACCAAAGCCGGGGTACATGAACTGCGTATCGTTTCCGCGCACCAAAAAATATACCTGCGTCAATTTTCGGTGCACAGCAAAAAATACAAAGAGCAGCATCTGACCATCAAAAATAAACGCATGGTCAACCCTAATGCCCAAGATATGAAACGCATCCGTGCAGAGAAAAAATTGATCGATGCGGCACTCACCCGCTGGACGCCACAAGCACACGTCGCCACCCGCTTTATTTTGCCCGTTAAGGGCATCATCAGTAGTCCATTCGGTCTACGGCGTTTTTTTAACAAACAACCACGAAAGCCCCACAGCGGCCTGGATATCGCCGCCCGTGCAGGAACCGTTATCAAAGCACCGGCGGACGGTACCGTCATCACCACCGGCGACTATTTTTTCGATGGTAACACCGTGCTTATTGATCACGGCCAGGGGCTGATCACCCTGTACTGCCACATGAGCAAAATCAGGGTCAAGCCGGGAATGAAAGTCAAACAGGGTGAGATCATCGGCAAGGTCGGGATGACCGGCCGGGCCACAGGGCCGCATTTGCATTGGGGCGTCAGCCTTAATAATGCACGGGTGGAACCCGGATTATTTCTTAAATAGAACAGATCCCGATTCGATATACCCAGAGTCAAAAAATCTGGGCAGGCTATAATCTATGAGCGGCATAAAACCATGCACCCCGTATTAATCGTTGCATAAGTATTTGTATTTTATCCCCTCACCCCAACCCTCTCCCGGAGGGAGAGGGTCCTATGGTGCAAATACTTATGCCACGATTAATACAAGAGTGGGCTGAGTGTAGGAGTGAAACCCGATATTTTCTGGGGATTCCAGGCTTTTCAGCGATGTCATTTTCTAATCAGGATCCTCCGGATCCTCTTCATCCCACCCCATCCCGGGCGCTTTCTTTTCTGGCTTCTGTTGCATTCCAGCCTTTATGGCCTTTTCCTTGCCCACTTCTCCACGCGCTGTTTTTTCCATAGCCGCTTTCTCAGGCATAACTTTTCCTCCTGTCACTTCCTCATGCACCGCTTTTTTCATAGCCGTTTTCTCAGGCATAATTTTTTTTCCTGCCATTTTTCTGCGCATAATTTTTTCTTTTTCTACTTCCTCGTGCGCTGCCTTTTCCATAGCCGCTTCCTCATGCATAATTTTTTCCATAGCCGCTTCCTCACGCATAATTTTTTCCCTTGCCGCTTCCTGACGCGCCGCTTCATCCCTGGCGACCTGTGCACGCGCCGCTTTCTCGCGTAGCGATTTCTCATGTGAAAGTTTTTTCTTTCTCTCTATTTCCAGATTACGCACACCCTGTTTTTTGGCTGTTTCGACCCGACGAATGGCCTTTGCCGCATCAGCATGGCCCTGCGCCAGGGCCTTTTTGTACATTTCAAGCGCTTTGTTGAAGTCTTTTTTGGTGCCCCGCCCCTGTTCGTACATCTCTCCAAGTTTCATTATGGCTTCAACATTGCCCTGCGCCACCATCTTGCTCTGAAACTTGAACAAGCTCACCATCAGATCGCTGGCAGCATAACCTGTCGTGGCTATCGCCAATGATAAAATCAACGTCG